>CAIZHL010000317.1 GCA_903932755.1 uncultured beta proteobacterium | reverse complement strand
TGGTCGGGGCGAGAGGATTCGAACCTCCGACTCCTGCGTCCCGAACGCAGTACTCTACCAGGCTGAGCTACGCCCCGACGGCAAGTTGGTGGCAAGGAATGACATTGCGGGAACAGGCCAAGGATCTCGGCCTGGGAAGTCATCCTTGCAAACATTGCGATGGTCAAAAACTTCTTTGCACCGCAAAGTCCGCCAATTGTAGCAGCGTTTCCCTGAACTTTGATTCCGGCAGTGGGGCCAGCGCGGCCTTGGCCTTACCGGCCTCTTCGGCGCCGTGTCGATGCGCTGCCTCAAGGGCCCCGCTGGAGCGCACTGCTGCCAGCACTTCGGAAAATCTGCCGCTGTCTGCACTTTCTATCGCGTCGCGGACCAGAGCCGCCTGTTGCGACGTGCCGTGCTGGATGACATGGATCAAGGGCAGGGTCGGCTTGCCCTCGGCCAGATCGTCGCCCAGATGCTTGCCGGTCTCGGCTTCCTGCCCCGAGTAGTCGAGAACGTCATCGATCAACTGAAAGGCAGTGCCGAGATGCATGCCGTAACCGGCCATCGCCTTTTCGATTTCCGGGCTCGCATCACCGAGAATCGCCCCCAACCGGCCGGCGGCTTCGAACAATTTGGCAGTCTTGTAACGGATGACCCGCAGATAGTCATCAACCCCGATATCGGCGTTGCGGCAGTTCATCAGTTGCAGCACCTCACCTTCCGCGATGACGTTGGTCGCATCGGCCAGTACCTGCATCACGCGCATGCTGCCGACACCGACCATGATCTGGAAGGCACGCGAATAGAGGAAGTCTCCAACCAGCACGCTGGCCGGGTTGCCGAACACGGCATTGGCAGTATCGCGGCCCCGGCGCAGCGACGACTCGTCAACCACATCGTCATGCAACAGTGTTGCCGTGTGGATGAACTCGACTACCGCCGCCAGTTCGTGATGGCGAGTGCCCGAATAGCCGCAGGCACTGGCGGAAAGCAGCACCAGTGCCGGACGCATGCGCTTGCCCCCGGCGGATATGATGTACTCGGCAACCTGGCGAACCAGCACCACGTCGGAATGCAGCCGCATCCTGACAACGGCGTCAACTGCACGCATGTCGGCATCAATCGGGGCATACAGGCTGGCAAAGTCCACGGCGAATTCAGGTGTTGGTGCAAAGGCGCGATGTTAGGCGGCACATCCTCCGGCGTCAACGCGGAAGCGATCGCCGGCGGGCCCCACCACCGCAGACGGCGACCGATCCGCCCAATCGCTCGAAACGTCGCACGCTCCGGCACGGTTGATGACATCCACAATTCCCCGGCAGCACGGCTTCAAATGGTTTTCCCTTATACTCGGCGCTTGGCCAGATTGTCCGCCACCCTTGATTTTCCAGTACTTTTACTGAATTCATTGCCAGTTGAAATGACATATAACTTATGACAGAGCCCACACTTCCGGCCTCTCCGACAAACCCGGCGGCCTGGTCGGGCCGCTTTGCGGAGCCCGTTTCCGATCTCGTCAAGCGTTACACGGCATCGGTTTTCTTTGACCGGCGCATGTGGCGTCAGGACATTCGCGCTTCGCTCGCACATGCGCGCATGCTCGCCGCCAGGGGCATCATCGCCGCGTCCGATCTGCTGGCCATCGAGCAGGGGATGGCCACCATCACCACTGAAATCGAGGCCGGCAGTTTCAACTGGAATCTGGACGACGAGGATGTCCATCTGAACATCGAAAAGCGCCTTACCGCGCTTGTGGGTGACGCCGGCAAGCGCCTCCACACCGGTCGCTCGCGCAACGATCAGGTGGCGACCGACATCCGGCTCTGGCTGCGCGACGCCATCGATGACATCGACGCCCTGTTGCGCAATTTCCAGGCGGCGCTGCTCGACATGGCGGAAGACCATATTGACACGCCCCTGCCCGGATTCACGCACTTGCAGGTCGCACAGCCGGTAACCTTCGGACACCACCTGCTGGCGTATTTTGAGATGTTGCGTCGCGACCGCGAACGCTTTGCCGACTGCCGCCGCCGGGCCAATCGCCTGCCGCTGGGCGCAGCCGCTCTTGCCGGCACCACATTCCCGATCGATCGCGAAGCCGTGGCCCGCGAACTCGGCTTCGAGTCGGTCTGCGAAAATTCGCTCGATGCCGTTTCCGACCGTGATTTCGCCATCGAATTCTGTGCCGCGGCCTCGCTGGTGATGACCCATGTGTCGCGCTTTTCCGAAGAGTTGGTCCTGTGGATGAGCCCCCGCGTCGGATTCATCGATCTCGCCGACCGCTTTTGCACCGGATCGTCGATCATGCCGCAGAAAAAGAACCCGGACGTGCCGGAATTGGCGCGCGGCAAGACCGGGCGGGTCTTCGGCCATCTGATGGGCCTGCTCACGCTGATGAAGGGTCAGCCGCTGGCCTACAACAAGGACAACCAGGAGGACAAGGAGCCCCTGTTCGACACGGCCGACACGCTGATCGATACCCTCCGCATCTTCGCCGATCTTGTCCCCGGCATTCGCGTCAAGTCCGAGGCCATGGCCGCGGCGCTGCGCCAGGGTTACGCCACCGCGACGGATCTCGCGGACTACCTGGTCAAGAAGGGGCTGCCGTTTCGCGATGCCCACGAGGTTGTCGCCCGCGCCGTACGTGCTTGCGAGGAACGCGACTGCGACCTGGCGGACCTGACGCTCGACCAACTTCGTGCATTTTCCCCGCTCGTTGCCGATGACGTTTACACCGTACTGACGGTTGCCGGATCGCTCGCCGCTCGGGACCACCTTGGCGGAACCGCACCCGTTCAGGTCAGGGCCGCCATCGCCCGGTCACGCGCCCGGCTCTGAACCGATGGCAATCCCGGAGCGCATCGGCAAGTACGAAATACGCAGCAAGCTCGGTGAGGGGGCCACGTCCATCGTGTACCTCGGCTACGATTCATTCGCCGAGCGCGAGGTGGCCGTCAAGGCCATCTTCCCCGAGGTGCTGCGCGACAAGGAGCGGGGCAAGCTCTACCGCAACCTGCTGATGACAGAGGCATCCCTGGCCGGCAAACTGATGCACCCGCACATCGTGCAGATTTTCGATGCCGTGCTGGCCGAAGACCAAAGCTACATCGTCATGGAATACGTCAGGGGCGGCACGCTGGAGCCCTTCTGCACTCCCAGCACCCTGTTGCCGGTTGACCGCCTGGTGGAGATGGTTTTCAAATGCACCCGCGCGCTCGACTATGCCTTTCGCGCCGGCATTACCCACCGCGACATCAAGCCGGCCAACATCCTGCTGGTCAATTCGGGCGATAGCGACGAGCGGGTCAGCGGCGACATCAAGATTTCCGATTTCGGCGCGGCGATGATGAGCAGCGGGGAACAAACCCGCACCCAGGTATCGGGTGTCGGCTCGCCGGCCTACATGTCGCCGCAGCAGGTGCGCGACATGACCCTCAATCACCAGACGGACATCTATTCGCTGGGCGTGGTGATGTACCAGTTGCTGACCGGCCGGCTGCCGTTCCAGTCGACCTCCAACTACGGCATGATTTACCAGATCTGCAACACCGATCCGCCGCCGCCGTCCACCTTCCGCACCGACATGCCGACAAGCCTCGATGCCGTCGTGGCCCGTGCCATGCAGAAGGAAATCGAGGCGCGGTACCAGACCTGGGAAGAGTTCTCCCACGACCTCGCGCAGTCATTCCGCAACAAGCAGCTTTCGGCTCAGCGCCAGGCTTTCCCTGACAGCGAGAAGTTCGAGGCACTGAGGGCGCTCGGTTTTTTCAACGAGTTCTCCGACGTCGATTTGTGGGAAGTTGTACGCTTTTCGCGATGGGACGAGGTGGCCGCCGGAACCTTGATCATGCGGGACGGCGAGCGCGGGGATTTTTTTGCCTTTCTGCTCGACGGCGAACTGACCGTATCGAAAAGCGGACATTCGCTGGGGACGCTTGTGGCCGGCGAGTGCTTCGGCGAGATGGCGATCATCCGCCGCGGCGAGCATACGCGGGGCGCTGATGTGGTTGCACAGACCGTAACCCGCGTCGTGACGATTTCCGCACAGGCGCTGCAACACGCTTCCGATGCGTGCCGGATGCACTTTTATCAGGGCTTTCTCGACGTCATAGCCGGCCGCCTGGCCGATGCCAACGCCCGCCTGGCCTCGCTTTGACCCCCGAGTTCGGCGCCGGGTTTGACTCGATTGCGGCGGCGATCGGCGAATGCACGGGCATGCCTTTTGCGGCCTTTTCCGCGAAGCCCGTCAGAGGCGGCTCGATTCACCAGGCATGGCATCTCGACGACGGGGTCCGACACTATTTTGTAAAGTCGGGCGCAATCCCGGCGGTGTCAATGTTTGCTGCCGAAGCACGCGGACTGCAGGCACTGGAGGCTGCCGCCGTAGTACGGACGCCGACTTTCATCACCAGAGGACAGACCGACGACCAGGCCTTCCTGGTACTCGAGCATCTCGAGATGAAGGCGCTGGATGACAGAGGCGGTACCAGGCTTGGTACGGCACTGGCGCACCTGCATCGCATATCGGGAGACTCGTTCGGCTGGTCCGAAGACAATTTCATCGGCGCGACACCGCAACGCAACGCGCCACATCACTCCTGGCCGCACTTCTTCGGCGAACGGCGGCTGCGGCCGCAACTGCAACTTGCATTGCGAAACGGAATGAACCAGGCGCTGGTGACAAAGGGCTTTGGCGTCATCGAACGCATCGGCGGCCTCTTCGTCGATTACCAGCCCCAACCCAGCCTGTTGCATGGCGATCTGTGGTCGGGCAATGCCGCGATGGCCGGCGACGCCCCGGCACTATTCGATCCGGCCTGCTACTACGGCGACCGCGAAACGGATATCGCGATGGCGGAGCTATTCGGCGGCTTCCCGGTCAGCTTTTACGCCGCCTATCGCGCCGCGTGGCCGCTGGATCCGGGGTACGAATCGAGAAAGCCACTGTACAACCTCTACCACATCCTCAATCACTTCAACCTGTTCGGCAGCGCCTATCTGGGCCAGGCGCAGCGCATGATCGAACGGCTGCTGGCCGAACTGAAGCGTTGATTCAGGACGCCTTGACGATCGGCTCCAACTGCTTTTGCAGCTCTCCTGACTGATACATTTCCGTCATGATGTCGCTGCCGCCGACGAACTCGCCACCGATATACAGTTGCGGCACGGTCGGCCAGTTGGCGTAGTCCTTGACGCCCTGGCGCACGTCCGGGTCGGCCAGCACATCGACTGTGACGAAGTCATTGACGCCGCAGGCCTGCAGGATCTGCACCGCACGCGCGGAAAAGCCGCATTGCGGAAACTGCTTGTTGCCCTTCATGTAGAGCACCACCGGATTGCCGGTAACGGTATCGTGAATTTTCTGTTTGATGTCCATGATGGTTTCCAGGAAAATAGTTGAGTAAATAAGTCGGGATATTTTAGCGGGCCGGGTGCCCATCGGTCAAGCAGCCCCAATCCGGTCGAATCCAGATGCATGGTATCCGGCAAGCTTCCACCCCAGCCTCCCCCGGGGCAAAGCACCGCCTGCCTTCAGAAAACGGTTTTCGTCAAACGGATCAGACGGAACCATCCCGAGGCCAGCGCCGCCTCGTTCGACTTCACTTCAAGTCCGCCCACCTCGTTCAGCACGTCTTCGAAGACTACATCGAGGCGCGTCGCCACGCGGCGGGTCAGTGGATTCAGTACGCGCTTCCAGCCGGCTTCACCCCGGCGCAGGAACTTGTCGAATACCAGCAGGGTCCCGCCGGGCTTCAGGACGCGCACGGCCTCGGCAAGGCAAAGAGTCGGCGTCGGCACCACAGCGAGAATGAGGTGCAAGACCGCCGCGTCAAAGCTGCCATCGTTAAAAGGCAGACGCTGGACGTCGCCGCGCAAGGGAATGAAATGCAAGCCGGCGGTACGCGGACGAGCACGCTTGAGCATCGCTGCGGTAAGGTCGAGACCGACATATCGATGCTGCGTCGGCAGATGGGGCAGGTCCAAACCGGTCCCGACCCCCAACAGCAGCACGTCACGCGGCGCGCCGTCAGCCAGGGCCGCCAGGCTGCGCTTGCGCGCGCCGCGAGTGGCGGCGGTCAGAAACGCATCGTAAAACGGCGCAACCAGCGTATAGCTGTGCTTCAGGCTCAATGCAGCACGCGCGGCATGGACAGAACGAATTCGGCGATCGGCGCCGCGAACTGCACACCGTCTTCGGCCGTCATCTGGTAACTGCCCTTCATCGTGCCTACCGGCGTGGCCAGTTGGCAACCGCTGGAGTACTCGAAACTCTGCCCGGGCGCCAGCAAGGGCTGGTGGCCGACCACCCCGAGGCCGCGCACTTCCTGAACATGACCCTCGGCATCGGTGATGATCCAGTGCCGCGAAATCAACTGTGCCGGCACATTACCGACGTTGCTGATCGTCACGGTGTAGCCGAATACGTGGCGATTGATCGCCGGATCGGACTGCTCCGCTATGTAGTGGGTCGCCACAGCGACCGCTATCTCGTATTTCTTCGCCTCTGCCATGGGCCGGCATTCAACACCAATTTGCTCTGGCGAGCAAGAAAGTACTGCCGGCGACGTTTAACCGAAACGGAACCGCGCTGATCATTCTTGACCATTACTGACGATTCCGCGACACTTCGACTATGCGAACCAATTGGCCGTCGATCACACGTCCCGAAGTCGTTTCATGACAGCTCCCCAATCAGTCAACGCGCCATCCGGTTTCTGGAGAAGGCTGCACAACGCAGGCATCGAACCCGACGACAACGAAGAGTTGCGTCTGAACAAGTCCCTGTTAATGCTCGCCACCGGGCTGGCGAGCGTCGGAATCATACTTTGGGTGACGATTTACTCGATCCTCGGACCCCAGTTCTCGATTTCCATGCCCTTCGCCTTCCAGCTGCTGCTGGCCGGCAACATGCTCTTTTACATCAGGTCGCGGAACTTCGATTTTTTCCGCACCAGCCAGCTAGGGCTGTTCCTGTTCCTGCCCTTCATTGCACAGTGGAGCGGCGGCACCATCATATCGACCAGCGGTGTCCTGCTCTGGGCGCTACTTGCCCCCATCGGCGCCATCCTGTGCATCGGCGCGCGCCAGTCGGTCGGCTGGTTCATCGCCTGGGTCGTGCTTACCGCCCTGTCCGGCGCAGTCGACCTCTACCTTGTCGACTACTCCCTGATCGCGCAGAAAGCCAGCGTGCCGATACGTACCACGCTGGTCTTTTTCACGCTCAACTTCATCTCCGTGTCGACCATCATTTACATCCTGCTGCGCCTTTCGATAGAGGGGAAGCGCAAGGCACAGAAGAGCCTGGAGGAGGCCCATCTGCAAATCATCGCCGAGCAGGAACGTTCGGAAAAGCTCCTGCTTAATATTCTTCCCGCGCCGATTGCGGATCGGCTGAAGAATTCCGACAAGACCATCGCCGACGGCTTTGCCGATGTCACCGTAATGTTTGCCGACATCGTGAACTTCACCCAGGTGGCGGCCAACATGTCGCCGTCACAAGTCTTCGCCATGCTCAACCGGATCTTTTCCGCCTTCGACGAACTGGCGGAACAGCATGGCCTTGAAAAAATCAAGACCATCGGCGATGCCTACATGGTCGCCGGCGGCCTTAATGAGGACATTGAAGACTACGCGGGCGCCGTGGCCGACATGGCGATCTCGATGCGCGATCTGCTGCGGCGCGACTTCTCGATCAATGCGTCACACCTGGAAGTTCGCATCGGCATCGGCACCGGGCCGATCGTCGCTGGTGTGCTGGGCAAAAAGAAATTCATCTACGACCTGTGGGGCGACACCGTGAACATCGCCAGTCGCATCACGGCCGAAGGCGTCCCCGGCATGATCCAGTGCGACACCACGACTTACCACCGGCTGGCCCCCAACTACGACTTTCACGAACCGCAGACCATCTACCTCAAGGGCAAGGGAAACATGACGGTGTATCGGCTGGTCGGGCGCAAGAACGCCGACGCAAGCCCTGAAGGCGACGCCGGCTAGGACGACCGTTGCAGCCGGAAACAGACCCGCCCGGGCCGGTTCTCGATCAGTTCCAGCCTGTAACCCGCGGCCTGCGCGTAGCGCGCCGCATGATAAAGCCCGATACCGTAGCCGCCCTCGGAAGCCACCGGACCCAGAAACAGGCTGGATGCAATGGAGTCTGCCATGGGCGATCCGTTGTCGCAGAAGACCAGTTCGAAGCCGTCCCCATTGCGCAGGAGTTCCATCTGCGCGCGCAGGGCCGGTTCGCGCAAGTGCTTTTCGGCCGCGTTGCGAATCAGGTTGTCGGCAACCCCGGAAAAAACTTCGGCCGGAAGTTCGCCCTCGGCGATCGCCTCCGTCTTGACGTGTATCCAGTCGAGCGCCGCCGTTCGCTGTCGCAGGTCCTGCCACCACTGACCTGCCGGCACCCACCGCGCTGCAGCAAGGCTCTGCGGCGCACTGAGCTTGGCCAGGGTATCGGCGAGCCGCTCGCTTATTGCCGGCAATTGCCGCCGCAACAAGGCCCGATACTCGGGTGACGAATCCGCGTCCGGCTCGGTGCCGGCCAGACACAGGGCGTTCAGGGATTGCAGCAGGTTCTTGACGTCGTGGGTCAAGCGCGCGCCGGTTTCGTGAATGGCCTGCATGTAGGACAACTGTTTCAGTGCCATGGCGCGCAGTTTGTCGGCATGAAACTGCGCGAGCAATTGCGCCAGCAGGTTGTAGTGCCATATCAGCGTCGGCGACAGGGCATGAACCGTATAGAGCACGAGAACCAGGCCGCCGTGGCTGAACTCCCAGCGGCGGCCATCCGTGACGCCAAAGCGTCCCGCGCTGCCCCCGGCGGTCCATTCCCCCCCCTTTACCCAGGGCAACTGCTGGGCAATCTCGGCGCAGGCCTTCTCGATGAATGCTTTCGGGTCTTCCTCGCGCAGGGCCAGATTCGCCAGCGCTTCCAGCCACTGCTCGATGGGCAGGCCAATCGACAGGAGGTAGCGGGAAATCACGCCGCCGATACCCGAAATTCCCGAGCGCGGATTTGCCGCCAGGCCCAGCAGAAGCAACATGATCCCGGTCGCCAGGAGCGTTTCCAGCACGGCCTCTACATAGCCACTGCCGAGCAGCAACATGGCCGCGAGGCTGCCCAGCAGCAAAACAGCCAGCAGCAGCACGACGAACAGGCTGTAAACAAAATCGACCACCTCGCGCGAGCTTTCCTTCTCAGATGTCCGCGGCAACAAGGCCATGGTCACCAGGATCAGGGGCAAGGCCGCCTGGCCGAGCCAGACGATGGCTTGAGGCGGCCTCGCCAGCGCCACCGCAATCGGTACCGCCATCAGCATCAGCGCCATGACCAGGAAAGCCAGCGCCAGAAGGTAAAAGAGGCGGGAAGCGCGAGCGCCGAACAGCAATATCTTGCCGCCGACGATGCCGGCCAGGATCATGATCCAGATAAGCATCATCCAGCCCTGCAAAAATATGCCGGCAAAGAGCACCACGCCCGACAATCCCAGCAACGAAGGCCACGATAAACGCCGTTCGCCATGCACAAAGGGTTGCCACAGCATGAAAATACCGAAATGGACGACAAACAGGGCTCTGCCGAGCAGTGTTTCGGGGCCCTGCCAAAGCACAAGATAAAGAACCGCCAGCAACGCCAGCAGCAAGCCCCTGCGCAAGGCGATCAACCTTGACGGCAGCATTGAAGAACTTGAGGAAGTCGGCACGAAGGAGTTGTTGGAAGCGACACAACGCATGAGGAATGCCCGGATTGTAGCCAAGCCGGGGGGCCGACAGACTGCCAGATTGCGGACAGACCTGTCGATACTTCGACAGGTATTCTTTATGCGTAAATTAAATAATATTTTAACTACATGAATATTATAATTATTTTATTGTGGCACAAGTTGTGCTTTTACTACTGCACCAAACAACCACCCCAAAGGGGAGACAGTCATGAGAAGCAAACAATCCGGTTTTACCCTGATCAAAATCGCCATCGTCCTGGTCATCATCGGCCTGCTGCTGGGCGGTGTGCTCAAGGGACAGGAACTGATCAACAGCGCCAAGATCAAGAATGTGGCCAATGACCTGAACGGCATCTCGGCGGCGGTGTATGGCTATCAGGACCGCTACAAGACATTCCCCGGCGACGACAATGGTGCGTCGGCGCGGTGGACGACTCCCACCGCCGCCCAAAACGGTGACAAGAACGGTATTGTGACTGGCGAATTCTGTGAAGACCCGGTAGCTCAGCTGGCGGCCGCTGCGCCCGCAGGTGAAGCGGTCAAGTTCTGGCAACACCTCAGGTTTGCCGGTTTCATCGGCGGTGATACCGCATCGGGTGAGCAACCGCAGAACGCACTGGGTGGAATTGTCGGGGTTCAAACCGGCTCCGGCGTCGCTTTGACACCGGACCTGGGCAGCCTGGTGGTGTGCACCTCCAACCTGAACGGCAAGATTGCTGAAGCGATCGACCGCCAGTTTGACGACGGCATTCCGGACAAGGGAACCCTGCGGGCTTACACGCAAAGCAAGGCACCGGTCGCCCGTGGCTGCACCACCAACATAACCCGTTCGGCAAACGTACTGGCGAGCGTGGGCTACAACGCCGGCGACGACTCGGAGCTCTACACCATCTGCAAGTCGATCTAAGATTCATTCGGTAGCCCGACTGGCAAGACCCGCTGCGGCGGGTCTTTGCTTTTCTGCCCGTACCATCGATGACTCGTCCGCGTCTCGAGCCTGCCACGTTCATAGCGCTTGCCGCGCTTTCCTGCCTCTGGCTCTTCACCCATCGCTATCAGGGCATCCGGCACGATGCCTGGCTCTACGCCGGACAGGCGCTGGCCCGCCTCGACCCGCTGGCCTTTCGCAATGACCTGTTCTTCGCCTACGGCTCGCAGGATGACTACAGCCTGTTCAGCCTGCCGTACAGCCTGCTTGTCCAGGCACTCGGCGTCGGCCAGGCCGCCGTGCTGCTGCTTGTCGCCGCGCAACTGGCCTGGGCCCTCGCCGCATTTGCGCTGGCACGCCGCTGGCTGACCGGAACGGCCCTCTGGGTCGGGCTGGCGCTGGTGTTTTCGCTGCCCCGCGACTATGGTCCCGCCGGAGTATTCCACTACGCCGAGACCTTTCTCACGGCCCGCAGCATCGCCGAGCCGCTGGTCCTGGCGTCGCTGGCGGCAATGCTCGCCGGGCGGTCGCTGCTGGCATGGGTCGCGGCTCTGCTGGCAATGGTCAGCCATCCCATCATCGCGCTTCCCGGGGTACTCTTTCTTGCAGCATTCAGCCTCAGGCCTGGCGCAAGAATGCTGGCCGGATTCGCCCTCGCGGCAACTGCGGTCGCGTCGGCACTGCCGGCCATGGATGCCGAATGGCTGCAGATCGTCCGCCTGCGACAACCCTTCGTCCTGCTCGATGAGTGGCGGCCAGGCGAACTGGCGGAACCTTTTGTCTGGATCGGAATACTGGCTGTGGCCGCAAGCGAAGCGCCTCCGCCCTTGCAGCGGGCGTGGCGTGCGCTGGTGATTGTCGCCGCCGGCTGCGCCTTGCTGGCACTGCTCGCAAGCGTCACGCATGCCGCCTTGCTGATACAGGCCCAGCCCTGGCGTGCCACCTGGCTGATCAAAGTGGTGGCGCTACTGGTCCTGGCCGGTTTGTTCGCCCGGCGCTGGCAACGCTCCGTTGCGGACCGCTGGCTGCTGGCGGGCCTTGCCGCAGCCGTGGCCACAGCCAACACGCTGGGCGGCCCGACGGCCCTGGCTCTGGCCTTTGTCAGCCGCCACGGCTGGCAGGGCGGGCAGCCCCCCGCCCTGCCGCGCTGGCTGCCGGTGGCAGGAGGCCTTGCGCTCCTTGGCATTCTGGCGGGAACGGTGTTTGAACTGCTGCAACACGGCTACTACGCCGTCGAGCGGATAAGCCTTTGGTTGACTGCCCCTGCGGCAGCCACACTGGGGAACTTTACGGGCCTGCTGCTCGGGCCGCTCGCCCTGCTGCTGCCCGCCGGCTTCTGGCTGCTGCTGCAACTCGGCGCACGACGGCCGATTGCCGCAATGGGCATTTCCGCGGGCCTTTTCCTTGGGGCGATTCCAGGCTGGAACCAGGGCAATGACAGCCATCACGCAGCAATGTTTGTCGCCGACCCGCCGCGCCCCTTTGCGGAACTTGTTCCGCGCGGAGCAACGGTCTACTGGCAGGATCATTTCGAGCTTTCCTGGTTTCTGCTGCGGCGTGGCAATTACGCCTCATCGCTGCAAAGCGTCGGTCTGGTCTTCTCGCGACAAACAGCCATGGAAGCTCACCGCAGGCTGGCGCGCCTGGCATCTTTCGGCTCTGCCGATGCACGGCTTGCCGCCGCCGGCGGCGCCCCGATCGCCCGGAAACTGCCGACGCCGGGCAGCCTGACCGAGTTGTGCGAGGATCAACTTCTGGATTTTGTGGTGCTCGCCATTCGCTTCGAAGGCAGTTCCCCGCCGGTCTGGGAAAACGGCGGCAAGCCATGGTTTCTTTACCGCTGCAGCGACTTCAGGCCCGCCGTCAGAGCAGAATCTTCTCGCCCGCAGCCACCGCAGCCGCCGTCCCGATCAGCACCACCACATCGCCTTCCAGCAGTTCCAGCGACGACTCCAGCTTGAGTGCGCGCTGCGAACGGCGGCGGATCGCCGTAACGCCAGCGCCGACTTTTTCCAGATCGATGTCGCCGACCCGACGCCCGATCGCCGCTGCGCCAGGCATCAGTGTCACCGCATGCAGGCGCGGCTGGTCGGCATCCGCCAGGTGGGCGCCGGCGTCGGTGGCGCCGTGGAAGAAGCCGCGCAACAACGAGTAATGCTTTTCGCGCATCTCGCGCAGGCGCTTGATCACCTTGTGCATGGGTATGCCCGAGAGCGCCAGCGCGTGGGTCGCCAGCATCACGCTGGATTCGAGGGCCTCTGGTACGACCTCGGCAGCGCCGGCGGCGTAGAGTTTTTCGATGTCGTCCTGCTCCCGCGCGCGCGCGACGATCGCCACCTCCGGGCGCAACTCGCGCACCCTGTGGATCACGCGCAGCGCGGCATCACTGTCGGCGAAGGTGACGATCACCACGCTGGCCCGCAGCAGGCCGGCCGCCAGCAGCGTTTCCTTTTTCGACGAGTCACCATAGGACACCGCTTCGGCGGCCATGCTGGCCTCGCGCACGCGTTCGGGATCGAGGTCGAGGGCCATGTAGGAGATCCCCTCGGCTTCGAGGAAGCGCGCCAGATGTTGGCCGGTACGTCCGTAGCCGCAGATGATGGCATGCTTGTCGGTGGTCAGCGACTGTGCCGCCAGCTGGGTCAATTGCATCGAGCGCAGCAGCCATTCCGAAGCGACGAAACGGAATACCAGCCGGTCGGAAAAGTGCACGATCAAAGGCGCCAACAGCAGCGACAGCACCATGGCCGCCAGCACCGGCTGCAGCGTTTCGGGAGCCAGCAGCTGCACGTCACGGGCGCGGGCGAGGATCACGAAACCGAATTCGCCGCCGGCACACAGCCACAAGCCGCTGCGCAGCGAGGTGCCCGGCGAACTGCCCAGCAGGCGTGAAAAAACGCCGACGATCACCAGCTTGAATGCCAGCAGCGAAACCAGCAAAGCGAGCACCAGGGGCCACTGGCCGACTATCTGCGGCACATTGAGGCGCATGCCGATGGCGACGAAAAACAGCCCGAGCAGGACGTCGCGGAAAGGCTTGATGTCCTCTTCCACCTGATAGCGGTATTCGGTTTCGCCGATCAGCATGCCGGCGGTAAAGGCGCCCAGCGCCAGCGACAGGCCCGCCAGTTCGGTCAACCAGGCGAGACCAAGGGTAATCAGCAGCACATTGAGCATGAACAGCTCGGCGGATTTTTGCCTGGCCACCATGTAGAACCACGCCGAAAGCACGCGCTGGCCGATGAACAGCACCAGCGTGAGCAGCACCGTCGCCTTGAATGCCGCCAGCAGCAGAGCCTCGGCCATTGCCTCGACCGGCTGCGACAAGGCCGGGATCAGCACCAGGAGCGGCACCACGGCGATGTCCTGGAACAGCAGTACGCCGATCACTTCGCGCCCGTGCGGCGCATCCAGTTCGCCGCGCTCGGTCAGCAGCTTGGACAGCATCGCGGTCGATGACATGGCCAGCGCGCCGCCCAAGGCAATGCCGGCCAGCCAAGAAATGCCTGCAAAGCGGGCCAGCAGCGTACCGACCAGGATGGTCACCAGCACCTGCGCCAGGCCGAGACCGAAGACGATGCGCTTCATGCTGTACAAGCGTGCCAGCGAGAACTCGAGGCCGATGCTGAACATCAGGAACACCACGCCGAACTCGGCCAGATGCCGCGTTTCCTCGGTATCTGGCACCCAACCCGTAGCGAAGGGCCCGAGCACCGCGCCCACCAGCAGATAACCCAGGATCGGCGGCAGGCCGATCATGCGGAAGATGACCACCACCACCACGGCAACGGCAAGCAGCAGCAGAATCAAGGACAGGGTATCGGTCACGGAGAAACCTGAGCGGAGCGAAAGATGTGGGGCGCGGTTGCTATAATTTGGTTCCATCATAAACGCCAGCCCCCGATGAACCAAGCCATTCAACCACTTGCCGCTCGCGTTTCTGAAGACGCTCGCGCCGTGGCAATGGGCCGCCAGGTGCTGGAAATCGAAGCCGCGGCAGTGGCCGCCCTGGCGCGTCGCCTGGGAAATGAATTCAGCGCAGCGGTCGCCCTCATCCGCGGCAGCCATGGCCGCGTGATCGTCAGCGGCATCGGCAAGTCCGGCCATATCGCGCGCAAGCTGGCCGCGACCTTCGCCAGCACCGGCACCCCGGCCTATTTCGTCCACGCCGCCGAAGCCGTGCATGGCGATCTGGGCATGATCACCCGCGACGACGTGCTGATCGCCATTTCCAATTCGGGCGAGAACGACGAACTGCTGACCATCGTGCCCCTGGTAAAGCGTTTGGGCGGCAAGCTGATCGCCATTACCGGCAACGAAGCGTCTTCGCTGGCACAGGAAGCGGACATCCACCTCGACGCCCGGGTCGACCAGGAAGCCTGCTCGCTGAACCTCGCCCCCACCGCCAGCACCACCGCGGCCCTGGCCCTGGGCGACGCGCTGGCCGTGGCGCTGCTCGACGCCAGGGGCTTCGGCGCCGACGACTTCGCCCGCTCCCACCCCGGCGGCGCACTGGGCCGCAAGCTGCTGACCCATGTCCGCGATGTCATGCAGGCCGATGTGCCGACGCTGGATGAAAACGTTCCGGTTCCGGTCGCCCTGGCCGCCATGACGCGGGGCGGCATGGGCATGGCGGTCGTCCTCGATGCGACGGCAAGGATCACCGGCATCTTCACCGACGGCGACCTGCGCCGTGCGCTGGAACGCCTGGGTGACCTGCGCACGATCCCGGTCAGCGCCGTAATGACGCGCAATCCGCGCAGCATCGGCAGCAGCCGCCTCGCTGTCGAGGCCGTGGAAATGATGGAAGCGAACAAGATCAACCAGCTGCTGGTGATCGATGACGCCGGAGCGCTGTGCGGCGCATTGAACATGCACGACCTGTTCCGGGCGAAAGTCGTCTGATGGGCGGGGCAGCCACCACGGCCATGGCCAAGGCAGCCCGCCTTGCGCTGATGGGCTTCGACGTCGATGGCGTGCTGACCGACGGCACCCTCTACTTCGGCCCCGGCGGCGATGAAATCAAGGGCTTCTCCAGCCTCGACGGCCATGGCCTCAAGATGCTGCAGCGCGCCGGAGTCGAGGTGGTCATCATCAGCGGCCGCAGTTCGCCGGCGCTTCTGCTGCGCGCCAAAAATCTGGACATCAAGGAATTGCACATGGGCGTCGAAGACAAGCGCAGCTTGTTGGGACAGCTCGCCGCACAGCGCGGCATCGATCTGTCCCGGGCCGGCTACATGGGGGACGACGTGGTGGATCTGCCGGTGCTGCGCGCCTGCGGCTTTTCCGCCAGCGTCGCCGACGGCCATGCCGAAGTGCTCGCCCGCGTCGATTACGTCGCCGGCAAGGGCGGCGGCCGCGGCGCCGTACGCGAAGTATGCGACCTGATACTGCGTGCCCAGGGCAAATGGGATGGCGCCATGGCGGAATACCTGGCATGAAAGATCGCGCCACCTCGATCTTCCCGCTGTTCATGCTGCTGCTGCTGGCAGCACTGACCTTCTGGCTCAGCCGGGTGATCCAGAGCGACGCGCCGCGCGGGCCGCTGCGCCATGATCCGGATTACTGGGCCGAAGGCGTGAAGCTGCTCCGCTTCGACATCAACGGCACCCTGCAGCACACCCTCACCGCCGAAAAGCTGCTGCACTACCCCGACGACGACACCACCATCGTGACCAGGCCGCATGTCACCTATCATCGCCAGCCGCCGGTCGAAATCGCCGCCCGCATGGCCTACATCGGGCGCGACGGCAAGGAAGTCGACCTGGTCGACGACGTCAAGGTCACCCGCCACGGCGCAAAGGACGGCGTGCCGTCGACCACGCTCGAGAGCAAGACGCTGAAAATCTTTCCCGATGAGGAAAAGGGAAGCACCGGCGATCCGGTGACCATCACCCGGGGCAGCAGCGTCATGCACGGCACAGGGCTCGAGATCGACAACGGAACCGGCATCACCGTGCTGCGCGGCCGGGTTTCCGGCACCATCCATAGCAACCGGACCAAGACACCATGAACCTTATCCACAGACTCGCCGCCATTGCCGGCATCCTTTTCGCCACCAGCCCGGCATGGGCGGAAAAGGCCGACGCCGAAAAGCCGGTCAATATCGAAGCCGACCGCGTCTCGGTCGACGACGTGAAGAAACTGCAGACCTTCGAGGGCAACGTGCAACTGGTCAAGGGCACCCTGATCATCCGCGCCGAGCGCATCGTCATCAGCCAGGACGACGACGGCTATCAGCGCGGCGTCGCCACCGGCAGCGGCAGCGCACTGGCGCGCTTCCGGCAGAAGCGCGAAGGGATCGACGAGTACATCGAAGGCGAAGCGGAGCGCATCGAGCACGACGCCAAGAGCGAAAAGACCGAGTTCTTCATTCGCGCCCGGGTCAAGAGCGGGCAGGATGAAGTTCGCGGCCAGTTCATCTCCTACGATGCGCGCAACGAACAGTATGTCGTCACCAGCGGCCCCGACGGCACCCGCGCCAAGCCGGGGAGCAACGAGCGCGTGCGTGCGGTGATACAGCCGAAGAACAAGAAGGAAGACGCCCCGGTCCAGCCGCCGAAGGGCAAGGCGGCCAGCCCGGCTGCGCCGCCCCGCTCCCCGGTTCCGGCACCGGCGCTGAAGAGCGCACAGGACATCGCATCACCCCGTGAGGAGGCCTCGAAGTGAGCTACGAAAACATCATCGTCGAAACCCGCGGCAAGGTCGGGCTTATCACGCTCAACCGGCCCAAGGCCATGAATGCGCTGAACGACAAACTGATCGACGAAATCAGTGCCGCCCTCGACGGCTTCGAAGCCGACCCGAACATCGGCTGCATGGTGGTGACGGGTTCGGACAAGGCCTTCGCCGCCGGCGCCGACATCGGCGCCATGGCCGGCTGGAACTTCATGGATGTCTATAAAACCGATTACATCAGCCGCAACTGGGATCGCATCGGCCGCTGCCGCAAGCCGCTCATTGCCGCCGTCGCCGGCTTCGCCCTGGGCGGGGGCTGCGAACTGGCGATGATGTGCGACATGATCTACGCCGCCGATACCGCCAAGTTCGGCCAGCCCGAGATCAAGCTCGGCATTCTGCCCGGCGCCGGCGGTACGCAGCGCCTGCCGCGCGCCGTGAGCAAGGCCAAGGCCATGGACATGTGCCTCACCGCACGCTTCATCGATGCGCTGGAGGCCGAGCGCGCCGGTCTGGTGGCGCGCGTGATTGCCGCCGATAAATTGCTTGAGGAAACCCTGGCAGCGGCAACGACCATCGCCGGTTTCTCGCTGCCGGTGGTGATGATGATCAAGGAATCGGTCAATCGCGCGTTCGAATCCGGGCTGCATGAAGGCCTGCTGTTCGAGCGCCGCACCTTCCATTCGGCCTTTGCCATGGCAGATCAGAAGGAGGGCATGGCCGCCTTCGTGGAAAAGCGCAAGCCGGTCTTCCGCGACGCCTGAAAACGCTTTCGCACCGCATCATCAAGGGCCCTGCGGGGCCCTTTTCATTTATATAACGAATTGTTTTTGTTATATTTAAATTAATAATCAGTTTTTTGTTGCGTTGCACCAAAAAAGTGTTGACACGGCGTTTTCCGTGCCTATAATACGAACCATGATGCACTGCAACATCACCCTGGGAATCAGGGGTGAGCGACAAAAAATCTGACCACGGTTCAGCCAACTTTTTTTAAATCAATTTCAGGAGATCACCCATGAACGCCACCACCGAACAATTCGCCACTGCCAACAAAGCCACCGTCGAAACCCTGCTGACCGTTGCCAACACGGCTTTCGCCAGCGCCGAGCGCCTTGCCGCACTGAACCTCAACACCGCCCGCGCCCTGCTGGAAGACAGCGTTGCCAACGCCAAGGCTCTGCTCAGCATCAAGGACGTGCAGCAACTGATCGCCATGCAGACCACGCTGGCCCAGCCCTCCGTTGAGAAAGCCGTTGCCTACTCGCGCAGCGTGTACGAGATCGCCAGCCAGACCCAGGAAGAACTGACCAAGGTCGTCGAAGGCCA
>CAIZHL010000316.1 GCA_903932755.1 uncultured beta proteobacterium | reverse complement strand
TCCGGCGTGCTGAAGGATCCGATCACCGTGCCGCCGACCATGAGCGTGCGCGAAGTGCTCGCCTTGACCCGCAGCTACCGCATTTCCGGCCTGCCCGTGGTGGATAACGGTGTCGTGGTCGGCATCGTCACCAACCGCGACACGCGCTTCGAGACCAATCTCGACCAGGCGGTAGGCAACATCATGACGCCGCGCGAACGCCTGATCACGGTCACCGAAGGCAGTTCGCCCGAGGAAGCCAAGGCCCTGATGCACAAGCATCGCCTGGAGCGCGTGCTGGTGGTCAATGCCGCCTTCCAGCTGCGCGGCCTGGTCACCGTCAAGGACATCCTCAAGTCCAGCGAGCACCCGTTCGCATGCAAGGACGAGCAGGGCCACCTGCGCGTCGGCGCTGCGATCGGCGTCGGTGAAGGCACCGAAGAGCGCGCCGAACTGTTGGCCGAGGCCGGCGTCGACGTGATCGTGGTCGATACCGCCCACGGCCATTCGGAAGGCGTGCTGAAGCGCGTGCAGTGGGTGAAGAAGAATTTCCCGCAGGTGGAGGTGATCGGCGGCAATATCGCCACCGCGAGCGCGGCCAAGGCGCTGGTCGATCACGGTGCCGATGGCGTCAAGGTCGGCATCGGCCCCGGTTCGATCTGCACCACCCGCATCGTTGCCGGTGTCGGCGTGCCGCAGATTACGGCGGTCGAAATGGTCGCCAACGCGCTGGCGGCCAGCGGCATACCGCTGATCGCCGATGGCGGCATCCGCTTCTCGGGCGACATCTCCAAGGCCATCGCCGCCGGCGCCAGTTCGGTGATGCTGGGCGGCCTGTTCGCCGGCACCGAGGAAGCGCCCGGCGAAACGGTGCTCTACCAGGGCCGCTCCTACAAGGCCTATCGCGGCATGGGCAGCCTCGGAGCGATGAAGGACGGCGCCGCGGACCGCTACTTCCAGGATTCCGACGCCAATGTCGAAAAGCTGGTGCCGGAAGGCATCGAAGGACGCGTGCCCTACAAGGGCCCGGTGATCGCCGTGATCCACCAGCTGATGGGCGGCTTGCGCTCCTCGATGGGCTATGTCGGCTGCGCCACCATCGACGAGATGCGGGCAAGAGCCGAATTCGTCGAAATCACCTCGGCCGGCATCCGCGAATCGCACGTGCACGATGTGCAGATCACCAAGGAAGCACCGAACTACCACATCGACTGATTTTGTTTCCGACGACAAAGGCGGCTACGGCCGCTTTTGTCATTTCAGGGGTTCTCGCCATGGCTCACCAAAAGATTCTCATTCTGGATTTCGGTTCGCAAGTCGCGCAACTCATCGCCCGCCGCGTGCGCGAGCAGCAGGTGTATTGCGAAATGCATCCCTTCGACGTCAGCGAGGAATTCATCCGCGAATTCAATCCGCAGGGAATCATCCTTTCCGGCGGCCCCAACTCGGTCTATGAAGCCGAAGAATGGAAGGCCCCCGACATTGTGTTCAAGCTTGGCGTGCCGGTGCTCGGCGTCTGCTACGGCATGCAGACCATGGCGGCGCAACTCGGCGGCAAGGTCGAAAGCAGCAACAAGCGCGAATTCGGCTACGCGGAAATGCGCGCGCGCGGCCACTCGAAGCTGTTCGACGGCATTCAGGACCGCGTCAATGACGAAGGACATGGCCTGCTCGAAGTCTGGATGAGCCACGGCGACAAGGTCAC
>CAIZHL010000315.1 GCA_903932755.1 uncultured beta proteobacterium | reverse complement strand
GGTAGCGCAAAAACTGTGCCATCCATGCCATAATCGAATCATTCACAAGGAAGCAAAAAATGGACGAGAACAAGAGCAAGGCACTCCAGGCGGCCCTGGCCCAGATCGAAAAACAGTTCGGCAAGGGCTCCATCATGAAGATGGGCGAAGGCCTGGCGATCGACGACATCCAGACCGTTTCCACCGGTTCGCTGGGGCTCGACATCGCGCTGGGCATCGGCGGCCTGCCGCGCGGGCGGGTGGTCGAGATCTACGGGCCGGAGTCGTCCGGCAAGACCACCTTGTGCCTGCACATCGTGGCTGAAATCCAGAAGGCCGGCGGCGTCGCCGCCTACATCGATGCGGAAAACGCGCTCGACCCGGGTTACGCGGCCAAACTCGGCGTGAATGTTCCCGACCTGCTGATCTCGCAGCCCGACACCGGCGAACAAGGCCTCGAAATCTGCGACATGCTGGTGCGCTCGGGCGGCGTCGATTGCATCGTCATCGACTCGGTCGCCGCACTGACGCCGCGCGCCGAAATCGAAGGCGAGATGGGCGACCAGTTGCCCGGCCTGCAGGCGCGACTGATGTCGCAAGCCCTGCGCAAGCTCACCGCCAACATCAAGCGCACCAATACCCTGGTCATCTTCATCAACCAGATCCGCATGAAGATCGGCGTCATGTTCGGCAACCCCGAGACCACTACCGGCGGCAACGCGCTGAAGTTCTATGCTTCGGTACGCATGGACATCCGCCGCACCGGTTCGATCAAAAAGGGCGACGAAGTCATCGGCAACGAGACCAAGGTCAAGGTCGTGAAGAACAAGGTCGCGCCGCCCTTCCGCGAGGCCCACTTCGACATCCTCTACGGCGAAGGCATTTCGCGCCAGGGCGAGATCGTCGAACTCGGCGTCGAGCACAAGATCGTCGAGAAGTCCGGCGCCTGGTACGCCTACAAGGGCGAGAAGATCGGCCAGGGCAAGGACAACGCGCGCGAATTCCTGCGCGAACATGGCGAACTGGCGGTCGAGATCGAAAACCGGGTGCGCGAAGCGGTCGGCGTCGCCACACTGGGCGGTGCCGAGCCGGCAAAGGTCAGCGCGGCCTAGCACTGACCGGGTCTGCGCAGAGGGCACGCACCTTGTCGAACAGCAGTTGCCGCGCCTGCCGCGGCGAAATCCATGGCGAATGAACTGCGCCAGCAGGCGATAAGGCTGCTGGCCCGGCGCGAACACACCCGGGTCGAACTGGCGCGCAAGCTGTCCGGGCTTGGCACGACGGAGGAAATCGACGCCGTGCTGGCCGACATGGAGGCCTCGCAACTGCAATCCGACAACCGCACGGCGGAAAGCTACCTGCGCAGCAATGCCTCGCGCCTCGGCGCCTCGCGCCTGCGCCACACCCTGAAAACCCGCGGCGTGGCGCCGGAGATGATCGACGAGCAAATGGCGCAGGCCGGTCTGCCCGACGAAATCGAGCGCGCCCGCGCCGCCTGGAGCCGGAAATTCGACACCGCCCCGGCCAACCCCAAGGAATGGGCGCGCCAGGCGCGCTTCCTGCAAAGCCGCGGCTTCGCCGGCGATGTCGTGCGCCGCCTGCTCAAGCAGCCGCTGGAAGCGGCAGACGAATGAAAATCCAGGCCCCCGGCCAGCTCCCTCTCGGCTACGACAACGCCGCGACAACGCCGCCCGTCGTCGCGACCGCGACCGCGGCGCCGGTGGCCACCCTCTCGGCGCACAACCTGCGCAAGAAATACAAATCGCAGACGGTGGTAACCGACGTCTCCTTCGAAGTGGCCGCGGGCGAGGTGGTGGGCCTGCTCGGCCCCAACGGAGCCGGCAAGACCACCTGCTTCTACATGATCGTCGGCCTGGTGGCGGCCGACGGTGGGGAAATCCGCATCGAGAACAGCGACGAGCACCAGCGCCTGACGCACATGCCGATCCACCGGCGCGCCAAACTCGGTTTGTCCTACCTGCCCCAGGAAAACTCGGTGTTCCGCAAGCTGACCGTATCGGAAAACGTTCGCGCGGTGCTCGAACTGCAGGATCTCGACGAGGCCGCGATCAACGAGCGCGAGGAAACCCTGCTGCAGGAACTCCACATCACGCACATCCGCAAGAACCTGGCCGCCTCGCTTTCGGGCGGCGAACGCCGCCGCGTCGAGATCGCCCGCGCCCTGGCGACGCGGCCGCGCTTCATCCTGCTCGACGAACCTTTCGCCGGCGTCGACCCGATCGCCGTGATCGACATCCAGAAGATCATCCGCTACCTCAAGGAGTCCGGCATCGGCGTCCTGATCACCGACCACAACGTGCGGGAAACGCTGGGGATTTGCGATCGCGCCACCATCATCAACGCCGGTGAAGTGCTTGCCGCTGGACACCCGGCCGAGATAGTCGATAATGAAAGTGTGCGCCGGGTCTATCTCGGCGAGCACTTCAGGATGTAAGTACAAGAACAACAAGATTTATGAGGCAAGGACTCCAACTCCGGGTTTCGCAGCATCTGGCGCTGACGCCCCAGTTGCAGCAATCGATCAGGCTCCTCCAGCTGTCGACCCTGGAACTGAACGCCGAGATCGACCAGGCGCTGCAGGAGAACCCGCTGCTGGAACGCGACGACCCTGGCGAACCGGCGCTGTTCAGCCTCGGAACGGCCGGAGACGGACCGGCAACACCGCAGACCACGACGCCGGCGGAAAGTGACGAGCGCGACGAACGCCGGGACGAAGCGCGCGGCGGCGACGACGAGGGCTGGGGCATGGATTTCTCCGGCAGCCACGGCCAGCGCGACCCCAACGACGACGACATGGAC
This sequence comes from uncultured beta proteobacterium, assembly GCA_903932755.1. Classification (GTDB taxonomy): domain Bacteria; phylum Pseudomonadota; class Gammaproteobacteria; order Burkholderiales; family Rhodocyclaceae; genus Sulfuritalea. The sequence goes on along the minus strand of CAIZHL010000315.1, from coordinate 12,396 downwards.
AGCGGCGAATCGCAGGCTGCCTCGATCTCGCTGCGCGAGCACCTCGGGACGCAGGTGGCGATGACCCAGTTGCCCGATCGCGAGCGGGCGCTGGTCGGTTTCCTGATCGAAGCCCTGAGTGACGACGGCTACCTGACGCAGCCGCTCGACGAACTGATCGACCTGCTGGTCACCGACGACGACGAGGTCCGCGAGGCGCTGCTGGAAGAACTCGCCATCGCCCTGCGCCACTTGCAGAACCTCGATCCGCCCGGCATCGGCGCGCGCAACGCGAAGGAATGCCTGTCGCTACAGCTCGCATGCCTGCCGCCTTCCGCCACGCGCACGCTGGCGCTGCGCATCGTCAACGAGCATCTCGAGCAGCTGGCCGCGCGCGACTTCACCCGCATCCGTAAATCCCTGGGCTGCGACGACGACGAACTGCGTCCGGCGCAAGACCTGATCCGGTCGCTCAACCCCCGCCCCGGCGCCCAATTCGCGCCGATCGAAACGCGCTACGTCACACCCGACGTCGCCGTCAAGAAGGCGCAGGGGCGCTGGGTGGTCAGCCTCAACCGCGACGCCATGCCGCGCCTGCGCATCAACCGGCTCTACGCCGACATCCTGCAGCGCCACCGCGGCGGCAGCAGTTCCTCGGCCGGGCTGGCCAGCCAACTGCAGGAAGCCAAATGGCTGATCAAGAACGTGCAGCAGCGCTTCGACACCATCCTGCGCGTATCGCAGGCCATCGTCGACCGGCAGCGCGCCTTCTTCGACCACGGCGAGGTGGCGATGCGGCCGCTGACACTGCGCGAGATCGCGGAAACGGTCAGCCTCCATGAATCGACGATTTCACGGGTGACGACCCAGAAGTACCTCGCCAGCCCGCGCGGCATCTACGAACTCAAATACTTTTTTGGCAGCCACGTCGCCACCGATACCGGCGGCGCGGCCTCCTCAACCGCAATTCGGGCGCTGATCAAGCAATTGGTCGACGCCGAGGACGGCAAGAAGCCGCTCTCGGACGCGCGTCTTGCGGAAATCCTCGGCGAGCAGGGCATCGTCGTGGCGCGTCGCACCGTTGCGAAGTACCGCGAACTGCTCAATATCCCGCCGGTTAGCCTCAGGAAGGTTCTCTGAGAAAATACTTCTGACAAGGAGACATCATGAATCTCAACATCACTGGACACCACATCGAAGTTACCCCGGCCATTCGTGAATATGTCACGGGCAAGCTTGATCGCGTGCTGCGGCATTTCGATCAGGTGACCAGTTCCCACGTCATCCTGTCGGTTGAAAAACTGCAACAGAAGGCCGAAGTCACGCTCCACGTCAAGGGCAAGGACATTTTCGCCGACGCCACCGACGGCGACCTGTATGCCGCCATCGACCTGGTGGCCGACAAACTTGACCGCCAGGTGGTGAAGCACAAGGAAAAGGTTTCCAACCACAACCACGACAAGCGCGGACAGGTCGAGTAGGCCGACCGCGACGGATAGCGGGGCAGCCGGCAGCGGCAGGACGTTAGCGTTATACTGCGCGCCGCCGCAAGCCCCGCTGATTTGCCGCCCAATTGCCGAACTGCCGCCAACCATGAACCAGATCGCCAGCCTGCTGCCACTCGACAACGTGGTGGCCAATCTCGACGCCAGCAGCAAAAAGCGCGTATTCGAGCAGGCCGGGATACTGTTCGAGAACCATCAGGGCGTCGCCCGCAGCACGGTTTACGACGCCCTGTTCGCCCGCGAAAAGCTCGGCTCCACCGGCCTCGGTCAGGGCATCGCGATCCCGCATGGCCGCATCAAGGGCCTCAAGATTCCGGTCGGCGCCTTCATCCGCCTCGAATCGGCGGTGCAGTTCGATGCGCCCGACGGCAAGCCGGTCGGACTGATTTTCGTGCTGCTGGTGCCGGAAGCCGCCAACGAACACCACCTCCAACTGCTCTCCGAACTGGCGCAGATGTTCTCCGACAAGGCCTTTCGCGACCAGCTCGCAGCCGCGCCGGACGCGACAGCGCTGCACGGCCTCTTTGCCAATTGGCGCGCCAGCTAGTCGTTTCCCAGCTGTTCGAACGCAACCGGGAGCGGCTCAAGCTCTCCTGGGTCAGCGGCGCCATGACGCGTGCGATCTGCACCACCGACGAAGTGGTGTCGCCGGCCGACCTGATCGGCCACCTCAACCTGATGCACCCGGAACGCCTGCAGGTCATCGGCGCACCCGAAGTCGTCTGGGCCACCCGCCATTCGCCGGAAAAAGTCGCCCACCACATGCAGGAGATCTACGCCGCGCAACCGCCGGCGATCATCGTCGCCGACGATTGCGCGATCAACGACGGCATCCTCCGCGGCTGCGAAGAATCCGGCACGCCGCTCTTGAAAACCCCGATGTCCTCGGCCTTCGTCATCGACACCCTGCGTTATTTCGTTTCCCGCCAACTGGCCGAAACCGGCACCCTGCACGGCGTCTTTCTCGACGTGCTGGGCATGGGCGTGCTGATCACCGGCGACTCCGGCGTGGGCAAGAGTGAGCTCGGCCTGGAGCTGATTTCCCGCGGCCACGGACTGGTCGCCGACGACGTGGTGGATGTCTCCCGCATCGGTTCCGACACACTGGAAGGGCGCTGCCCGGAATTGCTGAAGGACTTCCTCGAAGTACGCGGGCTGGGCCTGCTCAACATCCGCACCGTGTTCGGCGAAACCGCCTGCCGGCGCAAGATGCGCCTCAAGCTCATCGTGCACCTGCAAAAGCCGACGCCGGGCGTGCCGGAAGCGGCACGCCTGCCGCTGGACGCCCAGAACGAAACCATCCTCGGCGTGCCGGTGCGCCGCGTCACGCTGCCGGTCGCGGCCGGGCGCAACCTCGCCGTGCTGCTCGAAGCCGCAGTGCGCGCCACGGTGCTCAAACTGCGCGGCATCGACAGCATGCAGGAGTTCGTCGAGCGCCAGGAGGCCGCCCTGCGGGCCGATGCCGGCAACAATGGCGTCAACTAAGACCGCCAGCTTGCGTTAAAGAGGAACGGCACCGCAATCCATTCCCGCCGCCCAATCACCAGGAGACTCACCATGAACAAACTGATCACCGTTGCCCTGTCCGCCCTTTTCGCCAGCGGCATCGCACTGGCCCAAGCCCCCGCGGCGAAGCCCGCGGAAGCCGCGAAGCCGGCCGCCGCTCCGGCCAAGGCCGCTGAGCCGGCAAAGCCAGCCGCACCCGCCAAGGCCGCCGAGCCGGCCGCTGCTGCCAAGCCCGCTGCCGAAGCCGCCAAGCCCGCCGCCGCCAGCGACTGCGAAGCCAAGGCCGTGAGCAAGGACGGCAAGCCGCTGGCCGGCGCCGCCAAGGCCGCGTCGATCAAGAAGTGCGAAGGTGTCGGCAAACCCGCCGAAGCCAAGAAGGCCTCCGGTTGCGAAGAAAAAGCCGTGAGCAAGGACGGCAAGCCGCTGGCCGGCGCCGCCAAGACCGCGTCGATCAAGAAGTGCGAAGCCGACGCCAAGGCCGCCAAGTAATACTGCTTCATCGAACGCCGGCTGCGCGAGCAGCCGGCGTTTTTCGTTTACGGCGGCCATCGCAATGACGTTGGCGCCCCGTCGGCTAAAATCCTGCAGATACAACCGCCGGACACGCCATGAACCCGACTCCTCCCCCGCCGCAATACGAACCCGGTGGCGACCGCATCATGCTCGTCATCGTCATCATCGTCGTCACCGCGCTGGGCGGCATGCTCTGGAGCTTCCTCTCGCGCCAGAGCGCGCCCAGCGATGCGCCGGAGATCAAGACCCGCCACCTGCCGCCCTCCGCCCGGCCGGAAAAGGACAAGCCGGCCGCGGCCGCCGTCCCGCCAGCGCCGACTATTCCCGCAGCGCGCTGATTCCACACACCGCGCTGGTCCGGCTTCAACCCGCAACCCGGAGTACCTGCTCATGAGCACCCCTTACCCGCACCTGCTGGCGCCGCTCGACCTCGGCTTCACCACGCTGAAGAACCGCGTCCTGATGGGCTCGATGCACACCGGCCTGGAGGACATCGGCAACAGCCACGGCCGCATGGCGGCCTTCTATGCGGCGCGCGCCAAGGGCGGCGTCGGCCTCATCGTCACCGGCGGCTTCGCGCCGAATCCCGACAGCATCGTGATGCAGGGCGCATCGATCCTCGACAACGAGACGGAAGCCGCCAAGCATCGCGTCATCACCGACGCCGTGCATGCCCAGGGCGGCAAGATCTGCGTGCAGATCCTGCACACTGGGCGTTATGCCTACACCAAGCGTCCGGTGGCGCCCTCGGCACTCAAGGCGCCGATCAATCCGGCGACGCCGCATGCCCTGACTGAAGACGAAATACTGCAGACCATCGCCGATTACGCGCAGTGCGCCGCGATGTGCCGCTTCGCCAACTACGACGGCGTCGAGATCATGGGCTCCGAGGGTTACCTGATCAACGAGTTCCTCGTGCCGCACACCAACCACCGCGAAGACCGCTGGGGCGGCAGCCTGGAAAACCGCATGCGCTTCGGCCTCGAAGTGATCCGCGCCGTGCGCGCCCGCGTCGGCGCCGACTTCATCATCATCTTCCGCCTGTCGATGCTCGACCTGGTCGAGGGCGGCAGCACCTGGGACGAAGTGGTGGCCATGGCCAAGGAGGTCGAGAAGGCCGGCGCGAACATCATCAATACCGGCATCGGCTGGCACGAGGCGCGCATCCCGACCATCTACACCGCCGTGCCGCGCGGCGCCTACACCGGGGTGACGCGGCGCATGAAGGGGCAGGTGAAGATCCCGCTGATCACGACCAACCGCATCAACGATCCGCAAACCGCGGAGGACATCCTCGCCCGCGGCGACGCCGACATGGTCTCGATGGCGCGGCCCTTCCTCGCCGACCCGGACTTCGTGAACAAGGCCGCCGCCGGTCGTGCCGATGCGATCAACACCTGCATCGGCTGCAACCAGGCCTGTCTCGACCACATCTTCAACCGCCAGTTGTGTTCCTGCCTGGTCAATCCCTACGCCTGCCACGAAACCGATGTCGAGGTGCTGCCCACTGAAGCGCCGAAAAAGGTTGCCGTGGTCGGTGCCGGCATGGCCGGGCTGGCCGCCGCCACCACGCTGGCCGAACGCGGCCACAAAGTCACGCTCTACGAGGCGCAGGACCGCATCGGCGGCCAGTTCAACTATGCCAAGGCGATCCCCGGCAAGGAAGACTTCAACGACACGCTGCGCTACTTCTCGGTGCGCCTGAAGGAAACCGGCGTCGACCTGCAGTTGAATCGCCGTCCCGCCAGCGCCGACTTTTCGGGCTATGACCACGTCGTCGTCGCCACCGGCGTCACGCCGCGCACGCCGCCGATTGCGGGCGTCGAGCATCCGAAGGTGCTGTCCTATCCCGAAGCCATCGAGCATCCCGAGCGCGTCGGCAAGACCGTCGCCCTGATCGGCGCGGGCGGCATCGGCTTCGACGTCGCCGAACTGCTGACCCATAGCCACAGCGACGACGAGATTGCCGCCTATCGCCGGCAGTGGGGCATCGACATCCATTACACCGACAACCGCGGCGGCCTCGCCGCACCGCAGATGCCGGCGAGCCCGCGCCAAGTCTGGCTGCTGCAGCGCAAGGCCACCAAGCTCGGCGAAGGCCTGGCCAAGACCACCGGCTGGGCGCGTCGCCTGCTGCTGCAAAAGCGCGGTGTACATATGCTGGGTGGCGTCGAGTACCTGAAGATCGACGACGCCGGCCTGCATATCCGCGTCAATGGCGAGGAGCGCCTGCTGCCGGTCGAAAGCGTCGTGCTCTGCGCCGGCCAGGAATCCGAACGCAGCCTGGTCGCCGGACTTGAAGCCGCCGGCATCGAACACACGGTGATCGGCGGCGCCGACGTCGCCACCGAACTTGATGCCAAGCGCGCGATCTGGCAGGCGACTGAGTTCGCGGTGGAGTTCTAGGCGAGAAACTCGCCCCAAGCGCCCGGTGCGCGCACCGGCAAAGGTTCGTAACCGGGCATCGCGCTCAGACGCTGGCGGAAGGTGTTGCCGGAGAGCCGCGCCAGGAATGCCTTGCCCTCGACGCTGGCCGCCGTTGCCCTGCGCATGACGATGCCGTAGCGCTCCCAGATCAGCGGGACGAAGCCGAGGTCATAACGCGCGGCGGCGGCTTCGATGCCGAAGCCGACATCCGCCTGACCCGCCGCCACCGTCGCGGCGATCGCCTCGTGGGTGAATTCCTCATGTGCGTATCCGTCGATGCTTTCAGGCTGCAGCCCGTTGGCCGCCAGCAACTGGTCGATCAGGCTGCGGGTACCCGAGCCGCGCTGGCGATTGACCATGCGCAGGCCGCGCCGCGAGGCATCGGCCAGGGTCTGCAGGCGGTAGGGGTTGCCGCGCGCCACGATCAGGCCCTGGCAGCGCCGCATCAGCGGCACGCAGGCATGCAGGTTCGGCTTCAGCCAGCGGCCAAGCCAGCTCTCTACCTGCGCCACGGTCCAGGCCTCCGGCAAGTGAAATCCGACAATGTCGCACTCGTCTCGGCCCAGTTCCGCCAAGGCTTCCTCGCTGCCGCGCCAGAACAAATCGAAGCTGATACCGCGGCCGTGTTCGATCCAGTCGGCCAGCGCCAGATCATGGCTCGCCGCCACGCGCAAGCGATCGGGAACCGCACGCACGACAGGCGCCAGCAGATCCCTCAGGCGGCGCTCCCAGGGGGCATGGGCGACGCCCAGCGTCAGCCGTGCCGTGCTGTCCAGTTGCACGATGGACTCGCCGAGCTCCGACAGCCGCGTACCGCGCCCGCGTTCCATGACGACCAGCGCCACGCCCAGCGCCTCCTCGCAGCGGCGCAGCAAACCCCACGCCGAACGATAGGACATGCCGGCACTCTTCGCCGCCGCACCGAGGGCGCCGACATCCGCCAGCGCGGTAAGCAGCAGCAGCAGGCGCGAGGTATCGATCTCCGCCAGCAGCGGACCGAAATCCCAGTTCCAGCGCAAACGGGGTGCGACATTGCGATCTCTTGTTGCAGAAAAATTCATATTTGCTCCTTGGGCCGCCTACTTTAACCTTGCCAGCCCTTATGCAGCTTGATGCATAAGCTCAACCTACTCCATGACCGAATTCAGCAACAGCTTTCTCACCGCCTGGCAACTGCTTGCCACCAGTGACGCACGCCTGTTGGGTATCGTCCTGCTCAGCCTGAGTGTCAGCGTTGCCGCGACGCTGATCGCCTGCGTCGTCGGCATGCCGATCGGCGCCTTGCTGGCGGTCGGCCGTTTCCCCGGCCGGCGCGTGCTGATCGTGCTGTTTAACGGACTCATGGGCCTGCCGCCTGTGGTGGTGGGCCTCCTGGTGTATCTGCTGCTCTCACGTGCCGGACCGCTCGGGCAATTTGGCCTGCTGTTTTCCCCCACCGCCATGGTGATCGCGCAAGCCGTGCTGGTGACGCCCATCGTCGCCGCGCTGACGCGGCAAGTCATCGCCGATGAATGGAGCGAGTACCGCGAACAACTGCGATCGCTGGGCGCCAGTCGCAGCCGCGCCGCCGCGACCCTGCTCTGGGACGGCCGCTTTTCCTTGTCGACAGCGGCGCTGGCCGGCTTCGGCCGGGCCATTGCCGAAGTCGGTGCGGTAATGATCGTCGGCGGCAACATCGACGGCGTGACGCGCGTGATGACCACCACGATAGCGCTGGAAACCAGCAAGGGCGATCTGCCGCTGGCCCTCGCCCTGGGCTTCATCCTGATCGCAGTGGTGCTGTCGATCAATGCCGTGGCCTACGCCGTGCGCGGCTGGGCAGAAAGGCACTGGGGGTGAGGCCGGGGTTTCGCGGAGCACTGCTCCGTGCCGGCCGAACCGGCTGGCTGTGCAAAGCCGGCCGTGGAAAAAGGCCGGGGTTTCGCGGAGCACTGCTCCGTGCCGGCCGAACCGGCTGGCTGTGCAAAGCCGGCCGTGGGACGGCGGTCGCATGAACGCCTGGCTGGAGATCCATGGTCTGAGCCTGACCGAGGGCGGCACGCGCATCATCGATGACATCTCGCTCCCGCTCGGCGCCCAACGCACCGTGATCCTCGGTCCCAACGGCGCGGGCAAAAGCACCTTGTTGCGCTTGGTTCATCACCTGCTGCATCCGAGCAGCGGCATCCTGCACTGGCCGCGCCCGCTTACTCAAGCCATGGTCTTCCAGCGGCCGGTGATGCTGCGCACCACGGCGCTGGCCAATGGCAGCTACGGCCTCTAGCTCAAGGGCCATGCAGCCGACGATAGCCGGCGGCGGGCGCTCGCATCACTGGCGCGCGTCGGCCTCGAACACATCGCGCGGCGTCCGGCAAGGCTGCTCTCCGGCGGCGAACAGCAGCGCGTCGCGCTGGCACGCGCCTGGGCGCTGGAGCCCGAACTGCTGATCCTCGACGAACCGACCGCCAGCCTCGACCCGGCCAGCAGCCGCGAGGTGGAACGCATCATCAGCGAGATCGCCGCCAGCGGCACGCGCATTTTGATGACCACCCACAATCTCGGCCAGGCCAGGCGCATCGCCGAGGAAATCGTTTTCATCGACCGCGGCCGGATCGTCGAACAGACCCCGGTCACCACGTTTTTCAAGCTGCCGCGAACCGCCGCGGCACAAGACTTTCTAAAGGAGGAAATGCCGTGATCACCCGTCGCCTGTTCTGGTCCGCCCTCGCCGCCTGCGGCCTGCTTGCCACCGCGACAAGCCAGGCCCAGGAGCGCTTCATCACCGTCTCGTCAACCACCTCGACCGAGCAATCGGGCCTCTTCGGCCACCTTTTGCCCGCCTTTGAAAAGGCCAGCGGCATCAAGGTACGCGTCGTCGCGCTGGGCACCGGCCAGGCGCTGGACATGGCGCGGCGCGGCGATGCCGACGTGGTCTTCGTCCATGACAAGGCCGCCGAGGAAAAATTCATCAGTGAGGGCTACGGCGTCAAGCGCCAGGAAGTCATGTACAACGACTTCGTCGTGATCGGGCCGAAGGCCGATCCGGCCAAGGCGGCCGGCAAGGACATCCTCGAAGGCCTGCGCCGCATCGAGGCGGCCAAGGCGGCCTTCGTCTCGCGCGGCGACAAGAGCGGCACCCACGCCGCCGAACTGCGCTACTGGAAGGCCGCCGGCGTCGACCTCGACAAAGCCAAGGGTCCCTGGTATCGCGACACCGGCTCCGGCATGGGCCCGGCGCTCAACACCGCAGCCTCGATGAACGCCTATATCCTCGCCGACCGCGGCACCTGGCTCTCGTTCAAGAACCGCGGCGAGCTCGGCATTGTGGTCGAGGGCGACAGCAAGCTGTTCAACCAGTACGGCGTGATCCTGGTTAACCCGGCAAAGCATGCCCACGTCAAGCAGGCCGACGGCCAGAAGTTCATCGACTGGGTGGTCTCGGCCGAAGGCCAAACAGCGATTGCGGAGTACAAGATCGGCGACGAACAGTTGTTCTTCCCCAACGCCAAACGCTGACGCAAGCCTGGCGCGGCCGCCACCGCCGTGCTCTCCACGACCGGCTTTGCACAGCCAGCCGGCTACGCGGGCGCGGAGCACTGCTCCGCGCCCCCCCCTTCGCCCAGCGCCGGCGTTCAGACATGCGGCCGCAGAATTGCTTCAGTCTTTCAGCTTGCGATACAGCGTCTGGCGACTGATGCCGAGGCGTCGCGCCGCCTCGGAGATATTGCCGCGACTGGCCTCGAGTGCCTGGCGGACCGCAAAACGGGAAAGCTCCTTCAGATTTTCCGTAATCCGCTCCGGGGCCAGCGGCGGGGCCTGCCGCGGCCTGACAGCCAGTTCCTCGGCCAGGTCGTCAGGCAAATGCTGCCAGTCGATGCAATGTTCATGCGGATCGAGCATGGCGCTGGCCGTACGCAGTGCATTGGCATACTGCCGCAGATTGCCGGGCCAGCCATGCCGACACAAGCGCGCCAGCAGTTCCGGCGCGATCCGGATCTCGCGCTCCTGCCCCAGGCTGGCGAGCAGGCGCTCGGTCAGGGCCAGAAAGTCGCTGCGTTCGCGCAAGGCCGGCAGATTCACGGTAAGGCCGTTGATCCGGTAATACAGATCGCTGCGAAAACTCCCCTGCCCGGCAGCCAGGCGCATGTTCCGATGACTGGCGCAGACCAGGGCAAAATCGACATCGAACGGACGGCCGCCGCCCAGCGGCACAATCTGCCGCTCCTGCAGCACGCGCAGCAGGCGTGCCTGCATGGCCAGCGGCATATCACCGATTTCATCCAGAAACAGCGTTCCGCCGTCGGCCTCGCGCAGGCGGCCGGGGCTGCCTTCGCGCCGTGCGCCCGTATAGGCGCCCCCGGCGTAGCCGAACAACTCCGACTCGATAAGGTTTTCCGGCACCGCCGCGCAATTGATGGCGACAAAGGGACCGTCGCGACGCGGGCCGCTGTCGTGCGCCGCGCGAGCAAACAGTTCCTTGCCGACCCCCGACTCACCCTGGATCAACACCGGGACGGGCTTTCCCGAAACGCGCCGGACCCTGTCAGCCGCGCCACGCCAGCGCAGGTCGCCCGTATCAAGCTTGGCTAGGGCGTCGTCGGCTGCCGTCTGGCGACCGACGAAAAGCCGTTCGGCCGTTCGCGCGGCGCCGGCGTGCACCTGCACAAAAAGCCTGGTGCCGTCGCGCAAGCCCATTTGCATCGCCTGCCCGGGGAAACGCCTGTCGTGCGCGATCAGCTGTTCAAGCGTCGTCTCGATTGCGCCTGCGAGCGGGGCGATCCCCAGATCCGCCGTTGCCAGTCCCAGCATGACCAGGCCGGCACGGTTGGCACCGACGATGCCGCCTTCGAGCGAGAGGGCAATGATGCCTTCGGCCAGGGTGCCGAGGCCTTCCAATTGGGGATGCAGGTGCAGGAGGATGTTGCGCTGGCCGCTGGCAAGGACCAGGCGATTTTCGATCATGCGCGCGGCCATGCCGACCAGCCCCCGGGTATGCGGATGCCGGTTGCGCTGATCGCCGGAAATGTCGAGGATGCCGGCCAGCGTTCCGCTGGAGGATAGTATCGGCGCGGCAACGCAGCTCAGAAAGCCGTTGTGTTCAAGGAAATGTTCGGCGCCGTGAACCTCGACGACGTCAAGCTCGGCCAAAGCGATGCCAATGGCATTGGTGCCGCGGTACTGTTCATGCCACGAGACGCCCGAGCTCAGCGCCACGCTCTCGGCCTTGCACAGAAAATCGGCGTCGCCCAGGGTGTGCATCAGGCTGCCGTGCTCGTCGGCCAAAATGACCATGCTATTCGTATGGCGAATCTGTTCGAACAAATGCTCCATGACCGGACGCGAGTTGGCCAGCAGTTCGTGGTTGCGCGCCAGCATGTGGCGCAGGGCGTCCCCACCGGCCTGCGCTGCCGTGTCCGGCAGCGGCCCGGCAGGCAGCAGCCCTGCATCGAGGCTGCGTCGCCACGAGCGGGCAATACGCTCATCGATGGCGCCGGGCAGACATTGGCCGTGTTCCAGCAGATGCCGGCGCGCCTGGTCCAGGGTCGACACGGATGATGATCTGGGCACAACGTCTCCTCCACGGGTCGTCGCCCGAGCCTTGCAGGATAGGCAGCGATGTCCGGATCCGACAATAGGCAAGCGGCAACCAGATGTGCTGCTGTCAAGTTCTTTGACAGATGTTCAGTCCTGAAACACTGCACAGCCGGCACCGAGCTTGGGCGTGCGCCATGCGAATCCATGAAAACAGCGCTTATTCAAGGCACTTAGTTCAGACAACGATGCTGGCACGGAGCTTGATAGAGAGACTGACCCGCATGGGAATCGCTTCGATCAAACACAACATTGGAGAAAACAGCATGATTTACGCCGCCCCCGGTAATGCCGGTGCAAAAATCGCCTACAAGGCCCGTTACGACAACTTCATCGGCGGCAAGTGGGTTGCCCCGGTCAAGGGCCAGTATTTCGATGTCATCACGCCGATCAATGGCAGGAACTACACCCAGGTAGCCCGCTCCAGTGCCGAGGACATCGAGCTGGCGCTCGACGCCGCCCATGCCGCCGCCGACGCCTGGGGCAAGACCGCCCCGGCCGCGCGCGCCAACATCCTGCTCAAGATCGCCGACCGCATCGACGCCAACCTCGAATTGCTGGCCTACGCCGAAACCGTGGACAACGGCAAGCCGATCCACGAAACCCTGAATGCCGACATTCCGCTTGCCGCCGATCACTTCCGCTACTTCGCCGGCTGCATCCGCGCCCAGGAAGGCGCCTTGAGCGACATCGACGAAAACACCGTCGCCTATCACTACCACGAGCCGCTGGGCGTCGTCGGCCAGATCATTCCCTGGAACTTCCCCATCCTGATGGCCGCCTGGAAGCTGGCCCCCGCCATCGGCGCCGGCAACTGCGTGGTGCTGAAGCCCGCCGAATCGACGCCGATCAGCATCCTGATCCTGGCCGAACTGATCGCCGACCTGCTGCCGCC
>CAIZHL010000314.1 GCA_903932755.1 uncultured beta proteobacterium | reverse complement strand
GGAACACGGCGCGTCGACCAGCACGCGGTCGGCCTTGCCCTGCAGCCGCTTGACGCGCGTGTCGTTCTCGCCCGAAAGGCAGGCCGGATGCACGTTGGACAGCCCGGCGCGGGCGGCGCGCGGCTTCAGCTTGGCCAGGCGCTTGTCCGAAACGTCGAAGGCATACAGGCGCCCGGTGGAACGCATCATGGCGCCGAGGATCAGCGTCTTGCCGCCGGCGCCGGCGCAGAAATCCACCACCATTTCGCCGCGCTTGGGCTGCAGCAGGAAGCCCAGCAGCTGCGAACCTTCATCCTGCACTTCGATGCTGCCGTCGAGGTAGGCCGGGTGCTTCGCCAGGTAGGGCTTGGTCTTAAGGCGCAGGCCGAGCGGCGAATACGGGCAGGGCGCGGCGGCGATGCCGTCGGCGGCGAGCCGGCGGACCACGTCGTCGCGCTCGGCCTTCAGGGTGTTCACGCGCAGGTCGAGCGGCGCCGGGGTGTTCAGCGCGCGCGCCAGCGCCAGCAACTCCTCGGCCGTCATGCGCGGCGCCAGGCGTTCGACCAGCCAGTCGGGAAAATCCAGCTGCTCGGCGAGGCTCAGTTCCGGTTCCGGCTGACGGCGGATGTCGGCCAGCCACTCGGCTTCGCCGGGCAGCAGCGCGCCTTCGAGCTGGCGCTGCGACATGCCGCGCACCCGCGACAGCGAGAGCAGCACCAGTTCGCGCGGCGAAATCCGGCGCACGCCGGCGGTCTTCGGCGCGCGCTTGGGCGTTGCCCCCGGTGCCAGGAAGGACGGTTCCAGGTTCGGTCCGCAGGCGGCAAGGCGCTCCAGCAAACGCTTCCGGCGCAGCACGGCGTAAGCCGTTTCGGCGATGAAGGCGCGGTCGCGACCGCCGCTCTTGCGCGCGCGGAAAAAGGCCGACAGCGCGGCATCGGCCGGTTGCGTGAAGGTCAACAATTGCGCCGTCGCGGCCACCGCGGCATTCAGCAGGTCGGCGGCGATTCCCTCGGTGGGCGGCGCTTCTGCAACCGCCGGCCCCGCCCTTCCGGGCGCTGCCGCGCCGCGCCGCGCCGGGCCTGACGCGCTTCGTGCCGACCGTTGCGGACGGTCCTGTTTCCTGTCCTTGTTCATCCTGGTGTGACCGGTAGGTGGGTGGGTTGAATCATTTTGGCTCAGTTGCGGGCGAATCGTCGGCGATCTGATCGTAAATCTCGCCCTTGCGGTCGGCGATGCGTATCTTCAGCGGCATGCCGCGCAACTGCTCGCCCTCGCCGACCGGCAGCCACATGTCGATGTTGTCGTTGCCGCTGCGCGTCTTGATCCGCACCGTCCGCCGCGGGCCCGACGGAAAGTTCAGGGTTTCCTCGCCGAGCACCTCGAAACGGTAGGTCAACAGCTTGCGACCAGTGGCGATCGGCATTTCGACGAAGCCGCTCCTGGGTGCCAGCAGCACCAGCTGGTAATACATCGAGAGCAGGTCCTGCGTGCCGGCGCTGAGTACATCCACCCGCCCGGCATACGCGGCGAGACCGCGCTCCCAGTCGAAGCTGGCGGCGTCGATGCCGACCGCACGCTCGTGGCGGAACTCGCGCGGCCGCAGGCCGGCGTCGGTGATCTCGCCCTGGCTGCTCTGGAATGCCTGCAGCGGCTTGAACACCGCGGCGATGCCGGTGGTCTCGGTCATGTTCTTCAGGCGGTAGGTGAAGCCGTCGTGCTCCCAGCTATGCACCGACTGCCCGATGACCATGCCGGCTTCGCCGCGCGTGATGACATAGCGCATGCGCCCCTTGCCCGGCAGGGAGGTTTTTGCCGGCACCGGGGCGGCAGGCTCGATGACCGCAGGCGGCGACGGCTCGGCGCGCGGCGGCTCCGCGGCCGGGGCGGCGGCG
>CAIZHL010000313.1 GCA_903932755.1 uncultured beta proteobacterium | reverse complement strand
GAGCAGGCGCGCCAGAAGCGTGGCGAGGCGACTCACTGTGTCGCCAGTCTGTCCTATGTTTATAACCATCACGAGCGCGATCTGGCCGAGCGGCTGACCACCTTGCAGCACGGCCAGCACGACCTCACGGTGGCGACGTTGCATGCCCACCTCGACCACGAAAACTGCCTCGAAAGCGTCGTCCTGCGCGGGCCGACCGCGGCGGTGCGCGGCTTTGCCGACGCGCTGATCGCCGAGCGCGGCGTGCGCCACGGCCAGATCAACCTGATCGACGTCGAAGTCGATGCCGGGCGTTCCCACGGCCACGGCTATCGGCCCGCCGGCAGCGGGCACGGGCATGTGCATCTGAAACCGAAGACCTAGCTTGGCGGAACCCGATCACCTGGTCCTCGCCGCGCACGACCTCGATGCCGGCGCGGCCTGGCTGGAACAGCATCTCGGTGTCGTGCTGGCGCCCGGCGGCAAGCACGCCCGCATGGGAACGCACAACCGCCTGCTGGGTCTTGGCGACAACTTTTACCTCGAATTGATCGCGATTGATCCCGCGGCAGCGCGCCCGGACCGGCCGCGCTGGTTCGCGCTGGACCGGCTGCAAGCGCCGGATCGCCCGCGCCTGATCCACTGGGTCGCGCGCAGCGACGACATCCAGCGCGACGCGGCGGGCAGTACGGAAGCGCTGGGGGAGATTCTGCCCATGGAACGCGGCGACTATCGCTGGCGCATCAGCGTGCCGGACGACGGTCACCTGCCGGGCGATGGGCTGGTGCCGACCCTGATCCGGTGGGATGTGCCATTCCATCCGGCGGCACGTCTGCCCGATGCCGGTTGCCGCCTGATGAAGCTGGAGGGCTTTCATCCGCAGCCGGCACGCATCGGCACGGCGCTGGCTAGCCTTGGTCTGGACTCACGGCTTGATGTCCATCCCTGCGCGGATGGCGAACCGGCGCAACTGGTCGCCTACCTGCGCACGCCCGCGGGTCTGAGGGAACTCGATTAGGCGGCGCTGGCTCAGTCGGCGGTCGCGCCGGCCAGGCGATCGCCGCGCGCAAGCCAGTTGCCGACAAGGAAGCTCACCGCCAGCAGGACGATCACGCCGACGCCGACCAGCAATTCCTTGCCTTCGTACCATTGCGAAATGTCGGTTCGCAGCCAGCGTGCCAGGCCGAAGCCGGCCACTGCAAAACTGATGCCCGCCACCATCAGGCCCATGACGCGCGAGGCGATGCGCGCGCGATGGTCGGCGCGGCGCAGCAGGCCGGCGATCCACAGGCCGTTGGCGCCGTCGGCGAGCAGCATGCCGGCGGTGAAGGCGGCGCCGAGCGCCAGGGTGTGGGCGATGCCGCCATGCTGCGTGGCGGTCACGGCGAACAGGGCGGCCTGGCTCATGGTGTCGAAGGACAGCGCGAACAGCGCGCCGACGGCGGCGATCGCCAGCGGGTGCGAGGTGGCCTGCAGGCGGCGCAGCAGCCCGGCTTTGAGGCCGATGGTCGCCACCATCTCGTCGGCGGGCGCGGTCAGAACGGCGCGCAGGTTGAGGATGCCGAGCAGGGTGAGGAAGCCGATCGAAATCCAGGTGCCGAGGTCTTCCATCCAGCCCGGCACCTCCCAGGCGCTGGATGCGATGCCCACGGCGAGGGCGATCAGCATGACGATGGCGCCGTGGCCGAGCGAGAACAGGCTGCCGCACCAGCGCGCTCGCGCCGGGGCGATGCGCAGGTTATGGCGGGTCAAGCCGTCGATGGTGGCGAGGTGGTCGGCGTCGAGGCCGTGCTTGGCGCCGAGGACGAAAACCAGGGCAAGCAGGGCAATCCATTCGTTGAGGCTTTCCATGACGGGGGACCTTTGACAAAGCGTTCGGTATGAAGTCTATTTAATTCTTCATACAAAATCCATGCCTGCCCAGGCCGGAAATTAAAACGCTACCAGTCAAATGGTTAGTCAACGCAGCGGTTTCGTTGCTGGTTAGCTGCTATGCGCGCAGTCCTGCCAGCTATGCGGGCGGACCGACAGGGAAAAGTCGGCGCTGGCGACACGGCGAGGGCCATGCGGGACCACAGCCCGGTGCGCCGCGCGAGGCGTCGGCGGAGATTGATTTTGGCGCGGCGTCAGTGGATACTCCGGGTCGGCCGCTGCGGACAACGCATTCGCAGGCGCCGTGCCCTGCGCATCGTGGAGGAGGGCAATCTGGACAAGGGCATATGAATTCTGTGGGCATCGTCAGGACGGCCGCTTCGGCAGTTTGCGCGCGGGTGTGGGCAGGGTATTGCACGTTCCCGTGCGATCCTGCCGGTATCGCATCGGCGCTCCAGCCATGAGCGCATGAGCGCGATCGAAAGCCCGTCGGCTCCGGATGCCCCTCCGGCGCCTGTTGCCACCCGGTTTCGCCTGCTGCGCTATTAATCGGTCGCCGGGCTGTCGTCCTTCCTCACCGTCGGCGTCGTCCTCTACTTTTTGCAGGCCGGCGAGATTTCATTCTTTTCTGAAGTCCAGCGCGGCCAGTCCGCGTTCTTTCGCGACGCCCAGACCGAAGTCCTGCTGCAGACCGAGCAGGCCGCCCGCACCGGACTGGTCGAGACGCAGGAGGCGGCCAACGTCCGTCTGAGCACGCTGTTCGCCAACGTGCTTTGGGATTCCGACTTCGCACCCTTCCTGGCGCGGGTCCGCTCGCTGGCGGCGGACGCATGCCCGCCGGCGTCCGGCGCCGGCGACGCGGCGCACAAGGCCTGCGTCGCCGATGTCGGGCGCAGGATACGCACGCTGCCGGGCTTCGGCGCGCTGGATGCACGCACAGCGGCGGCCATGAAGGACAGCGGCGTGTTCAAGGTCAAGGTTTACGACACGCGCGGGATGACGATTTATTCTTCCGAACACGCGCAGATCGGCGAAGACAAATCGGCCAATGCCGGCTGGCGCGCGGCGGTGGCCGGCAAGCCGGTCAGCGAACTGACCCATCGCGACCAGTTCAGCGCCTTCGAAGGCTTGGTCGAGAACCGCGACCTGCTGTCGAGCTACATCCCTGTGCGCCGTCCCGGTCGCAGCGAAGTTCTCGGCGTGTTCGAGATCTACGCGGACGTGACGCCCTTCCTGCGGCAGGTGAAGGCCAGTTCCGCCCGGATCGGCGAAATCCTCACCGCCAACCAGGTCAGGATGGAAAGCGCGGCCGCGCGCAACGTCGGCATCGTCGCCGCTTCGTCATGGGAATTCCTCTGCATCGTCGCTGTCGTCCTTGCCCTGCTGTTCGTGGTGCTGATGCTGATCGTCAAGCGCGGCCAGACGCTGATCGACGCGCAGGCGCAAAGCCAGGAACAGAGCGCGGCGCGCGAGCGGGCCTGGCACCAGGAAAAGATCGCCGCGATGGTAGCGCTGGCGGCGTTACGTGACGAGGCGCTGAGCCGCCTGCAGCGCATCGCGAGCCGGGTGCCGGGCGTGGTGTACGAGTTGCGCCGCTATCCGGACGGGACTTCCTCCATGCCCTTCGCCAGCGAGGCGCTGCGCGACATCTTCGCTGTCGGGCCGGACGATGTGCGCCTTGATGCTTCGCCGCTGTTCGCCGCCGTCCATCCCGACGACCGCGCCCAGCACCTGGCTTCGCTCGATGCCTCGGCGCAGCACCTGACGCCCTGGCACAACGAATATCGCATCGGCGCCCGCGGCGAACCGGAACGCTGGCTGCTGGGCAACGCCATCCCGCAGCGCGAGGCGGACGGCTCGGTGCTCTGGCACGGTTTCATCACCGACATCACCGAAAGCAAGCAGGCGGCGGTCGAACTCGACCAGTATCGCCACCGGCTGGAGGAACTGGTCTATTCGCGCACCGCCGAGCTGGCGCAGGCCAAGGATGCCGCCGAGGCCGCGAGCCGCGCCAAGAGCGTGTTCCTGGCGCACATGAGCCACGAATTGCGGACGCCGATGAACGGCATCATGGGCATGACCAACCTCGCCCTGCGCCGCGCCGCCGACTCGCGCCTGATCGACTACCTGGGCAAGAGCCTGGGCGCGGCCGAGCACCTGCTGCAGATCATCAACAACGTGCTCGACATCTCGCGCATCGAAGCCGACCAGCTGACGCTGGAAGAGCGGAATTTTGCGCCGGCGCAGGTCATCGAGGACGTGATGCACATGCAGGAAGAGCCGGCGCGGATCAAGGGCCTGCGCCTGACCCGGGCGCTCGATCCGGCAGTGCCGGAACGGCTTTGCGGCGACGCCCTGCGCCTGCGCCAGCTGCTGCTCAACTACCTCGGCAATGCGATCAAGTTTTCCCTGAAGGGGGAGATCGTGCTGCGCGTCACGATCGACGCGGAGGACAGCCACAGCGTGCTGCTGCGGATCGAGGTCAGCGACCAGGGCATCGGCGTCAATGCCGAGCAGCAGCCCCGGCTGTTCAATGCCTTCAGCCAGGGCGACGATTCGACCACGCGCAAGTTCGGCGGCACCGGCCTCGGCCTGTTCATTTCGAAGCGCATCGCGCTGCTGATGGGAGGCGACGTCGGCGTGATCAGCGAGGAGGGCGTCGGCAGCACCTTCTGGGCCACGGTGCGGCTGCGGCGGGCCGTGCCCGGCCTCGATCCGGAGCTGACCGCCGACCTCGACTCCTCGCGCGAAATCCTGGAGCGGGAGTTTGCCGGAAAGCGCATCCTGGTGGTCGAGGACGATCCGGTGAGCCGCGAGGTCGCGGTCTTCCTGCTGGAAGGCGCGGGCCTGGTTCCGGTGGTGGCCGGCAACGGGCGCGAAGCGATCGAAATGGCCGGTGCGGGCCGCTATGCCGCGATCCTGATGGACATCGAAATGCCGGTCATGAACGGGCTCGACGCGACGCGCGCGCTGCGCGCCATGCCCGGGCTTGCCACCGTCCCGATCCTGGCGATGACCGCCAACGCCTTCGACGAAGATCGCAGGCGCAGCCTGGATGCCGGGATGAACGACCACCTCGGCAAGCCCGCGCAACCCGAGATGCTTTACGCGCGGCTGCTGTACTGGCTGCGGGCCGCCGCCGCGCCGGCGCCGCGCTGACGCCCCGTAGGGCCGTCGGGCGCGCTTCGCCGCCGGCCTGTCACCTGTCGGCAAGTCCTTGTCTGCAGAGTACTTTGTGTCCTTGTCGGCGATGCAAGCGCTGCCGACAGAGCCGAAGGCCACAATAGAAAAGACCGGCGGCGCGCGCTATGTGCTATGGTCGTCGACCCCCCTGACAGTGAAGTCCCGAATGGCCGCCAACCCCCTTTTCAGCAGCGACGCGCTGGGCGACTTCGCCGGCCGTTTCGACGGCGCGACCCTGCAACGCGGTCGCGCCTACGCCGGGGAAGGTCGCGTGCGGATCAAGCAGGTGGCGCGGGCGCCGGGCGAAATCCATGTCGAAGCCGAAGTGCAGGGGACGCGCAAGCAGCCCTACGAGGTCGATCTCTGGCTGGAACTGGATGCGGGCGGCGCGATTGTCGACGTCGACAATTCCTGCATGTGCCCGGTGCGGGAGAACTGCAAGCATGTCGTGGCGACCCTGTTGAACCTGGGGCAGACGACGGACATCGGCAATTTTTCGGCGCGCGGCAACGCGCCGTCGCGCAACGACGCGGGCTACCCCGAACCCAGCGCGGCAACGCTGGCCTGGCTGGCCGCCTTCGACCAGGCGCCGCAAACCCGGCCGCCGGCAAAAGGCCCGGAGGTGCGCGTGATCTACGTGCTGCGGCCGGGCAGTCCGCCCAGCCTCAGCGTGGGCAAGAGCCGGCCGACGAAGAAGGGCGGCGCCGGCAAGCCGGCGGTGTACCGCCCGCAGCCCTACGACCTCGGCAGCGCGCGCAGCCATCGCGACTTCATCCTCGACGAGGACATCGTTCCGCTGCGCCTGTTCCTTGCCCTGCAGGCCGGCGGCGGTTATTTCTACAACGAGGCCGTCGACCTTTCCGGCGAAACCGGCGCCCTGCTGCTGCGCATGGCGCTGCGCACCGGGCGGCTGTATCTCGACGGCCTGGTCGAACTGCCGCTGGAATCCGGCCCGCCGCGGCCGCTGGGCCTGTCCTGGACGCACAACCTGGCCGGCCTGCAGCAACTCTCCTTCGACCTGCCGGCCGCGCTGCAAATGATTCCGACCTGGCCGCCGTTCTATCTGGATACTGCGGCCAGCGTGGTCGGCGAACTGCAGTCCGCGCTCTCGGCGGAACTGCTGCGGCAGTTGATGAATGCGCCGCCCCTGAACGAGGCCGACGCGCCGCTGGTGCGCGAGCGGCTCGGGCAACTGGCGAGCGAGCGGCAGCTCGCGCTGCCGCTGCCCGATGCGCCCGAAGTCGTGGCGGCGGGCAAGCCTGCCGCGCGCCTGGTGCTGACGCGGGGCCGCTTCCGCCACCTCGGCCTCAGCCGCCAGCACGACGACCTGGCGCTGGCGGTGCTGTATTTCGACTATCCGCAAGGCATGAGCGTGGTCGGCGTCGAACAGCCGGCCCCGTTCATGCGGATGCGTGCGGCCGGCGAATGGCAGACCCTGCAGCGCGATCTGGCCGAGGAAAGCGCGATCCGGCATCGGGTGCGTGCCGCCGGCCTCGAAAGCTGGCGCCTCAGCCTCGACAACAACCAGCGTTGCGAGGGTACCGAGGATGGCCTGATGCCCCTGCGCAACGATGCCGTGGGCTGGCTGTCCTTCATCAACGCCGGTGTTGTCGAACTGGAAGGACAGGGCATCCCGGTCATCTTTGCCGATGATTTTCCGTACTGCGTCGCGCAGGCCGAAGACTGGTTCGTCGCCGTCGAAGAGAGCGTCGGCAGCGACTGGTTCGACCTCGACCTCGGCGTGGCGGTCGGCGGCGAGCGCATCAGCCTGGTGCCGCCCCTGCTGCGCCTGTTGCGCGAACAGCCGGACCTGCTCGGCGTGGTGCGCGGCCTGGAGGACAGCGAGTCCTTCCCGGTGCCGCTCGACGCGCGCCGCATCCTGCCGGTGCCGGCCGGGCGCCTGAAGGCCTGGCTGCTGCCGCTGCTGGAGTTCCTCGACGAGGATCGGCCGCGTCTGTCGCGCCACAACGCCGCGGCCCTGGTCGGGCTGGAGCACCTGCCGACGCAATGGATCGGCGGCGAGGAACTGCGCGCATTGGGCCGCCGCCTCATCGACTTTTCCGGCATGGCGCATTGTCCGCAGGCGCCCGGCTTCATGGCGACGCTGCGCCCGTATCAACAGATCGGCCTCGACTGGCTGCAGTTCCTGCGCGAATACGGCCTCGCCGGCATCCTCGCCGACGACATGGGCCTGGGCAAGACGGTGCAGACCCTGGCCCACCTGCATCTGGAAAAAGCCTCGGGCCGCGCCGATCGTCCCAGCCTGGTAGTGGCCACCACCAGCCTGATGGCCAACTGGCGCAACGAGGCGGCGCAGTTCGCGCCCGAACTCAAGGTGCTGACCCTGCACGGCAAGGATCGCGCCGAACTTTTCGGCGACATCGGCGCGGCCGACCTGGTGCTGACCACCTATCCGTTGCTGGTGCGCGACCGCGAAACGCTGCTGGCGCAGGACTGGCACCTGCTGGTGATGGACGAGGCGCAGTTCATCAAGAACCCCAAGGCGCAATCGCACCAGGTGGCGCGACAACTGCGTGCGCGCCATCGCCTGTCGCTCACCGGCACGCCGCTGGAAAACCACCTCGGCGAGCTCTGGGCGCAGTTCGACTTCCTCATGCCGGGCCTGCTCGGCAATGCCAAACGCTTCACCCAGCTGTTCCGCACTCCGATCGAAAAGCTCGGCGACGAGGAAATGCGCGTCCGCCTCGCCGACCGCG
>CAIZHL010000312.1 GCA_903932755.1 uncultured beta proteobacterium | reverse complement strand
GGCAGCTCATTGCTTAGCGTGAAGCCTGCCCGCCGAAGGAGTAAATCTCTCAGGCGCCAAGGACAGATGGGGATATGACGGAGTTCCGTCGCGCTTCTTGCCGCCAGATGTTCGAGGACCACCATGCCGCTACGTACCCCGCTTTACGAATCCCACCTCGCCGCCGGGGCGAAGATGGTCGACTTCTCCGGCTGGGAGATGCCCATCCATTACGGCTCGCAGATCGAGGAACACCACGCCGTGCGGCGCGCTGCCGGCATGTTTGACGTTTCCCACATGTGCGCGCTGGATCTGGTCGGACCCGCGTCGCGCGACTACCTGCGCCACCTGCTGGCCAACGACGTGGCGAAACTGACCGTGCCGGGCAAGGCGCTGTATTCCTGCATGCTGGACGAAACCGGCGGCGTCATCGACGACCTGATCGTCTACTACTTCAGCCCCGAGCACTACCGCATCGTGGTGAACGCCGGCACCGCGGACAAGGACATCGCCTGGATGCGCGCCTGCCTCGGCGGGACAGGCCGCGGCTTCGACGCCACCCTCCACGTGCGCCGCCGCGGCAACGACGACGCGGTGAAGATGATCGCCCTGCAGGGCTCCGATGCGCACGAACGCCGCCACGACGCCAGGGATGCCGTGGCCATGATCGCCGTGCAGGGGCCGCAGGCGCGCGAGCGCTTCTGGGCGGCCTTCCCCGAGCACCGCGCCGCGAGCGAGCCGCTGGGTGTATTCCAGGCCGCCGAATCCACGTCGTCCGGCGGCGACTGGCTGGTCGCGCGCACCGGCTACACCGGCGAGGACGGCTTCGAGATCACGGTGCCCGCTGCCGATGCCGCCCGCATCTGGGACCGACTGCTCGCCGCCGGGGTCAAGCCCTGCGGCCTGGGCGCCCGCGACACCCTGCGCCTCGAAGCCGGCATGAACCTCTACGGGCAGGACATGAACGAGGACATCACGCCCTACGAGGCCGGCCTCAAATGGACGGTGGACCTGAAAGACGCGGCGCGCGATTTCGTCGGCAAGGCGGCGCTGGCGGCGGCGACGCCGCGCAACCAGTTCGCCGGCCTGCTCCTGCTCGATCGCGGCGTGCTGCGCGCCCACCAGAAGGTCATCACGCCGCAGGGCGAAGGTGAAACCACCAGCGGCAGTTTCTCGCCCAGCCTGAACCAGTCGATCGCCCTGGCGCGGCTGCCGGCAAGCGTCGCCCTTGGCAGCGAAGTCGAGGTCGAGATCCGCGACAAGCGCCTCAAGGCGCGCGTCGTCAAACCTTCGTTCGTCCGCAACGGAAAATCCTGTTTAAGCGAAGGCTGATGCCGACACCCTCGCCGTCATGCCCGAACCACACACACCCCTTCTCTGAGGAGCGCTCCCCATGAACACCCCCGCCAACCTGAAGTACGCCGCCTCCCACGAATGGGCCAGGCTCGAAGCCGACGGTACCGTCACCATCGGCATCACCGACCACGCCCAGGAAGCACTGGGCGACATCGTCTTCCTCGAACTGCCCGCGGTCGGCCGCATCATCAAGGCCGGCGAGGAATGCGCCGTGGTCGAGTCGGTGAAGGCCGCCTCCGACATCTACTCGCCGGTCTCGGGCGAAGTGGTGGACGCCAACCAGGCCGCCGTCGACGCGCCGGACTCGGTCAATGCCGACGCCTACGCCGCCTGGCTGTACCGCATCAAGCCCGCCGATTCCGCAAAGTGCGCGACCGAACTCGCCGCCCTGCTCGACGCCGCCGCCTACGCCGCCACGTTCTGATCCATCGCCATGCACGCCGACAACCTGACCACACCGCTGACCCAGCTCGAACACCGCGACGAATTCATCGGCCGCCACATCGGCCCCAATGAACATGTCATTGCCGGCATGCTGGCCGCGATCGGCACCGCTTCGCTTTCCACGCTGATCAGCGAGACGGTGCCGGCGACGATCCGCCTGCAGCGCCCGCTCGACCTGCCGGCGCCG
>CAIZHL010000311.1 GCA_903932755.1 uncultured beta proteobacterium | reverse complement strand
GTGGTTCTTCCTGCGCTCGATTCGCTCGACGCTGATCGTGGCGCTGGCCATCCCCGTCTCGCTGACGGGCGCCATCGCCGTCATCTACTTCTTCGGCTACACGCTGAACTCGCTGACCATGCTGGCGCTGCTGCTCCTGATCGGCGTCGTCGTCGACGATGCCATCGTGGTGCTGGAGAACATCTTCCGCCACCGCGAGGAGATCGATCCGGAGCCGGTGGCCGCCGCCGTCAACGGCAGCAAGGAAGTGGTGTTCGCGGTAATCGCGGCGACGCTGTCTCTGGTCTCGATCTTCGCCCCGGTGATTTTCCTTTCCGGCATCATCGGTCAGTTTTTCCGCTCCTTCGCCGTGGTGGTCACCTTCGGCGTGCTGGTCTCGCTCTTCGTCTCGCTGACCCTGACGCCGATGCTCTGCTCGCGTTACCTGAAGGTGGAAAAGCAGCACGGGCGCATCTACCACCTGTTCGACAGGATTCTCGGCGGCCTCGATCGCGTATACATCACGCTCCTCGACCGCGCCCTGCGCCATCGCTGGCATGTCGTCGCATTGACGGTCGCCGTGGTCGGCTCCTCGACTTTCTTCTTCATGAACGTCGGCAAGACATTCACCCCCGACGAGGACGAGGGCCGCTTCCGCATTTCGCTGCGCACGCCGCTGGGTTCCAGCATCGACTACACCGACAGCAAGCTGCGCGAAGTCGAGGAAGTGCTCGGCCGCTATCCGGAGGTGCGCACCGAGTTCGCCCTGATCGGCCTCGGCACCGCCGGCCAGGTGAACCAGGGCACGGTGGTGGTACGCATGGCGCCGCGCGAGGAACGCACGCGTAGCCAGCATGAAGTGATCTCCGCGGTGCGCCGGGACCTTGCGGCGATCCCCGGCGCGCGCGCCTTCGCTGCGCCTTTCTCGGTGGTCGGCGGCCAGCGCGGCGAACCCCTGCAGTTCGTTCTGGCCGGCGACAACATCGACGAAATCGGCCGCCTCTCGCGCGAACTGCAGCAGAAGCTGGCCACCGTGCCCGGCATCGGCCGCATCGACAGCGACATCCAGCTCGACCTGCCACAACTGGTATTCATCCCCGATCGCCTGCGCATCGCTGCGGCCAATCTCTCCTCCAGCGACGTCGCCCTCGCCGTCAACATGCTGACCGGCGGCGTCGACATCGCCAAGTTCAACGACGAACCCGGCGACGGCCAGCGCTACGACATCCGCGTCAAGGCCAAGCCCGGCGAATTCACGCAGCCGGCCGACTTGTCGAAGATTTTCCTGCGCAGCCGCGACGGCAAGATGGTGCGCCTGGATTCGGTGGCCCGCTTCGAAGAGAAGCTCGGGCCCGCCGTGATCGGCCGCTTCGACCTGCAATACGCCGCGACCTTCTACGCCACGCCCTCGATCCCGCTCGGCGAAGCGGTCGATGCGGTGCGACGAACAGGACAGGAGATGTTGCCCGCAGGCTACCAGGTACGCTTCATCGGCCAGGCCGAGGAATTCGGCAAGACCATGAAGTACATGGTGTTCACCTTCGCTTTGGCGCTGGTGCTGCTCTACATGGTGCTCGCCAGCCAGTTCAACTCTTTCATCCAGCCGGCCATCGTCATGCTGGCGCAGCCGCTGGCCGTGGTCGGCGGCGTTGCCGCGCTGTGGGCCACCGGGCAGACGCTGAATATTTATTCAATGATCGGCCTGACGCTCTTGATCGGTCTCGTCGCGAAGAACTCCATCCTGCTGGTCGATCTTGCCAACCAGCGTCGCGAGGCCGGCATGGCGGTCGACGCAGCCCTGCGCAATGCCTGCCCGATCCGCATGCGCCCGGTGCTGATGACCTCGGCCACGGTGATCCTGGCCCTGGCTCCGGCCGCGCTCGGTCTCGGCGCCGGCGCCGAAACGCAGCAGCCGCTGGCCATCGCCGTGATCGGCGGCATGATTTCGTCCACCCTGCTTACCTTGGTGGTGGTACCGGCGGTGTATTCGCTGATCGAGAGACGGCTCGAAATCAACACCTGAAAGTCATGCCTCCGGCAGAGACGGAGGCGGTATCCCTTGAGGACAGCGGCGGCGATACGACGGCGGCGAAAACTCCTGATCCGGTAGTCCGCCAATTCGGCGCGAAGGCGTGCGAGGCAAACCTGATGATGCGGTGCGCCTTGCGGCGGCAGAATTCACTCCGCCGGAAAATGATAAAGTCCGGCCTCCTGCCGACCCTTTCGGCGGATGGTCATTTATCGATTCAATTTCATGGAGAACAGCATGCGCAATAAATCAATGGCATTCGGCCTACTTTTCGCCATCCTCACGGTCGCGCTGCCGCAAGCATCGTTTGCCGCGGATCCGGCTGCACAAAAGCCGATGAAGGACTTGAGCGGGCCGCCCGATGCAACTGCCGAATTCGATGCCAAGCAATTGCGCCTGCTTGTCGGCGGCGCCGAGGGCAAGGGCGTGCTGCATTTCAAGGGCAAGGATTACCCCTTCACCATCAGCGGCGTGACCGTCGGCGGCGTCGGCTACACCGAAGCGCACGGCACGGCGAATGTGTATTTCCTGAAGAGGATCGAGGATTTCCCCGGCACCTATAACGGCATCGGCGCGGGTGCCGCAGTCGGCGCCAGCAAGGGCGCCAACACCTTCCAGAGCATGAAGGAAGTGGTCATCGCCACCAAGTCGAAGGGCCAGGGCGCGGCGCTCAATCTTGGCGTCAGCTCGGTGACCATCAAGCTCGCCAAATAGCGGCCGCATCGGCACCTTCTCCTCGCGGGGAGGTTGCCGATTTCCCCGCCAGGCACCGACCCGAAAAGTCGGCGCTGGCGATACGGCGGACATCCTGGCCGCCGTATCAAACTTCCGCCTCAGGCCTTGTCCAGCGCGCGCTGGATCAGCACATCGGCTTCGAGCGCCAGTGCGGTCAATTTTGCGTCGCCGAGGATCCGCATCATGCCGGACGGCGCGGCAAGTTCCAGCGAAATCTTCCCCGGCGCGATTTCGCGCACCACCGCATTGCACGGCAGCAGGCTCGCCACATCGCTGTTGGCGGTGTAGGCCTCGTAGGCCAGGTTCGGATTGCAGGCGCCGAGGATCACGGTAGGCACGATGTCCTTGCCGGTCTTTTCCTTGATCTTGCTGTGCATGTCGATGCGCGTCAGGATGCCGAAGCCCTCGGCGCCCAGCGCCTTGATGGTGCGCTCGATGGCATTGTCGAAGGAATCGGATATTTCGCGTTTGAAGTTGATGGCAGTCATGAGGTTTTCCGTTGGGTGGTGGGTGGATGTTTCGGCTTGCGGCAGGGCTGCGGCCTTTGCGACCGCCCTGCGCGTCGAAGGCGAGCGTCAGTTTGCCGTGAATGGGAACCGCAACATTATATATTAGTTGATACTAATATATAATGTTGCGGTTCAGTCGCGCCCCCAGGGAAAACTCGCCCGCGGCGCCAGGCGGCCACCGCTTTGACCCAGCGCCTCGGCCAGGCGCAGGCCTTCGTTCCACTTCGCCATGCGCTCGGAGCGGGCGAAGGAGCCGACCTTGAACTGCTTCGCGCCCCAGCCCACTGCCAGATGGACGATCGTCACGTCCTCGGTTTCGCCCGAGCGCGCCGAAACGATGCTCTCCCATCCGGCGCCGCGCGCGGCCTCCAGCGCTGCCCGGGTTTCGGACAGCGTACCGGCCTGGTTGGGCTTGATCAGCGCGGTATTGCAGGCGCCTTGCGCGGCGGCGGCGGCGATGCGCATGGCGCCGGTGCAGATGAAATCGTCGGCGACGACCTCGACCCTGTCGCCTGCGGCGGCGGTGAATTTGCGCAGGCCCGCGGCATCGTCTTCGGCCAGCGGGTCTTCGATGGCGACGATGGGATAGCGCGCCAGCCAGCCCAAAAGCATTTCGCACAAGCCGTCCGAATCGATGCCGCGCCCGTCGCGCGCCAGGGTGTATTCCCCCTTGCGGCCGAAATCGGTGGCGGCGATGTCGAGCGAGATCGCCACGTCCTGGCCCGGCGTGTAGCCGGCGCGCTCTATCGCGCGCAGCAGGAAATCCAGCGCCGCTTCGTTCGTGTCGAAGGCCGGCCACCAGCCGCCCTCGTCGGCGACGCCGGCCAGCAGGCCGGCTTCATTCATCAGCAGCCCGGCGGCGCGGTAAACCTCTGCGGTCCATTCCAGGGCCTGCGCATAATCGGCGGCACCGACCGCGATCACCATGAAGTCCTGCACGTCGACCCGACGGCCGGCATGAGCGCCGCCGCCGAATATCTGCACTTCGGGCAAAGGCAGGAAAAAATCCTCGCGCCCGGCGCCGAGGTAACGCCACAAGGGCAAGCCCTGCGCCGCGGCAGCGGCATGGGCGATGGCCATCGAAGTGGCGACGATGGCGTTGCCGCCCAGGCGCGCCTTGTTCGGCGTACCGTCGAGTGCGATCAGCGCGGCGTCCAGCCCGGCCTGGTCGCAGGCCTCGCGCCCCGTCAGCAGGGCTGCGATTTCGCCATTGACCGCCGCCAGCGCGCCCTGCACGTCGTAGCCGCCGAAGGCGGTGCCGCCATCGCGCCGGTCCACCGCTTCGGCGCTGCCGGTCGATGCGCCGGCCGGAGCAATGGCGCGACCGGTCTTGCCGTCCGCCAGGGTAATTTCGGCTTCCACCGTGGGGCGGCCGCGGGAATCCCAGACGCGGCGCCCGCGGACCGACCTGATCAGGCTGCTCACCGCAGTACCCTCCACGCAAACCCCCGCCCAGGGAAAGGAGCGATGGCGGTTCGCCGCTGCGCGGCTCCGTGTGATGGCTGGTGCCCCTTCGGGCGACCGTGCGAAGTGCTCATGTATCCAGTTCCCTTTTCCAGGCCGCCAACACTTCCGCCAGGCGCGACGGCGGCGCGACGAGCAGTGAGCGCGCACAGCGCCGCACGCGCTCACGGTCCGTTTCGCTTTGAATGTACTCGACCGGCGACTTGCCGTCGACACGGGCGAGGAGCAGGCCGGGCAAAAGGCTTGCGGCGCGCTGCTCGGCGGCAGCGACCGGCTCCCAGTCCACCTGTTCCAGATAGGCGCCGGCCAGTGCCTCGAAACACGCGTAAAAGTCCTCGCGGGCCGCCGGATTCCACAGGCATTTGAGCAGCATGTGGTTGAGGCAGAAGGCAAGATCGAAAGCGGGGTCGCCGATGCAGGCGCACTCGGCATCGAGGAACACCGGGCCGCCGGGGCCGAGCAGGATGTTCTTCGGGCTGATGTCGCCGTGGATCATCACCAGGCGCGTAGCGCCGGTGCGCCGGCTGAGGCCGAACAGTTCGGATCGCAGGTCCGGGTGGGCGGCAGCCGTGGCTTCGAGATAGGGTTCGAGGCGGATGGCATGGAAGATGTCGTGGCGCGGAAACTGCGCGGCGACCTGCGGATTGTCGGCGGTGGCGGCGTGGATGCGCCCCAGGCGGCGACCGACCTCCGCCGCGTCAGCCGCCGCGGCGCGTCCGTCGCGCAATTCGCCCTTCCACAGGCGATGGTCGTGCGGGCTGAGATAAGTCATGGCACAGCACATTTCCTCAGCATCGTGATACAGGATCCCGGGCACGGCACCGGGAACGATGTCGTGCGCGATGCGGGTCCACGCCACCTCGTAGCGGTTGCGCTCGACCGGCGCATTCCAGTCGGCGGCGACCTTGAGCTTGGCCAGCGCGCGCTTGACGCAAAAGGTTTGGGTCGGGGTGCTTACTTTCCAGATGTCGGAGGAAACCCCTCCGGCCAGCGCCTCGAAATCGACCGGGGCGCCGGCCGGGATCAGGCCGCCGCGGTGCAGGGCGGCGATCAGGCGCTCATCCGGCTGTGCGGCGCCTGGCTTAAAAGAATTCATCGAAGGGAGCAGCCAGGCGGTCGGGGCGTGTCCTGCGATTCACGCCGTCAAGGGCATCAGCGGCATCGGGTTGCGGTGCAGTGCCGAGAAATCGTTGCGCTCGATCATGTCGCGCAGGAAATCCAGGTTTCGCTGCATCGCTCGCGCATAGGGGTCGTCGCCGCCGAAGTGCGCCGCGATATAGCGATAGGCGTGGCTGAACTCGCCTTCGAGGCGCGGCTTGACCAGGTGCTCGTAGAAACCCGGCGTCTTGCGCAGCAGGTCTTCCGGCGTAGCGTAAAGGATCACGGTCTCGCCGGTGGGTGAGACCATGCGATCGGCGCCCGCTGCGACGAATTCCTGGAACAGGAAATGCTGGCAGCGCTCGAGGTAGTAGCGGCCGGAGATCTGACTGATCAGGTCCGAGGTGCCGAGCATCCTGCCCAGGTCGACCAGCTGCGGCGACAAATCCGCAAAAATATCGCGGGCGGCCTTGGAAAAATTCGTGGTGTGGATCAGCTCGGCGAGTTCGCTGAAACGCGCAAGGGGACCTTCCGGGAGATAAATCCGCATGAAATCCACGCTGCGCTGTTCGTGTTCGCGAATCAGGCAGGCGCCGTTGGTCCCCGCTTCGGACAGGCGGCGGATGAAGCCGACATCGTGGAACAGGGCCAGCAACACGCCGAGCGTCGCCAGGTCGGCCCCGAGGGCGGGCACGTCACCACCATGCTCCGTCTCGTAGCCATCGACCATGCGCGCCATGGCCAGCGCCGTGCTCATCGAGTGGCGCAGGTCGTGGTAGGGCGTGTCGCACGGCAACAGGCCCGGATAACGGCCCCAGAAGATATCCTCGAGATCGATGAAACCATCACGCAGAACGACCTCGTCGAAGTCTTCATAGCGCTTGGCCATGAATCCGCAAATGGCGTCCGCTACCACTCCCGGATTGGCCATGTTGACCGTGCCGGTGACATCGCTTTGATTGATGTCGAACAGCGTGGAATTCAGGCGTGAGATGCCGCTGTGCGGCTGAAACGGGGAGTCCAGGATGCGATTCCTCAAGGAAACGGTTCAGGAGCATGGCTTGAATGTGCAAGTATCCCGACTCTGACCGCCGCCGTCAATCGGCAGTTCCCGGCAGGGATCGGGCCTTACAGGACCCAGGCCAAAGTCAGCGGAATGATCAGCAGCGAAGCCGAGTTGCCGATCAGCACGATGGAGGCTACGCGCTCCGGTTCCTGATGGTAGCGCTCGGCAAAGATGTAATTGAGCACCGCCGGCGGCAGGGCGCCGAACAGGATCAGCATGGCGGCATCGCGCCCGGTGAGCCCCAGCACCTGGTTCATCAGCAGCGCCACCAGCACGCCGGCCAGCGGCGAGCTGATGGCGCCGACGATGCTGAGCTTCCAGTCCGCATGGCGGCTGTCGGTCAGGCGCACGCCGAGCGAAAACAGCAGCAGCGGAATCGACACGTCGCCCAGCATCTTGATGCCCAGCCACAGCGGCTGCCACAACGGAAACTGCAACACGCTGATGGCGAGGCCCGCCAGCGCCGCGGCGATCACCGGCACCCGCCACAGGTTCCAGAGCTTGGCCTTGTGGTCGAGCATCCAGGTACCCAGCGAGTAGTGCAGGAAATTTTCGATGAAGAACAGCACCACGGCGGCCGGCAGCGCCGCTTCGCCGAAGGCCAGCACCGCCAGCGGCAAACCCATGTTGCCTGAATTCTTGAACATCATTGGC
>CAIZHL010000310.1 GCA_903932755.1 uncultured beta proteobacterium | reverse complement strand
CTTTTGCAGGCGCAGATAGCCCTTGTCCTGCGAGCCCTTCTTGGCCAGCGTCGGCTGCAGCCGGGCGAACAGGGCGTGGATCACGGAGAAACGCTCGAGCGCATCCTGCTTCAGTTGCAGCAGCGAGGCTGAGATGCGCGCGCTGCCGTCGTCGTCTTCGTCGTCGGACTCCTCTTCGACTTCGATTTCGTCGTCCTCGGCCAGCGCCTCGATGTCCTCGTCGGTGGCGTTCGGGTCGATCAGGCCATCGACCAGTTCGTCGATGCGCATCTCGTCGCGCGCCACCTTGCCGGCGGTTTCCAGCATTTCGGCGATGGTCGTCGGGCAGGCGGAAATGGCCATGATCATGTGCTTCAGGCCGTCCTCGATGCGTTTGGCGATTTCGATCTCGCCTTCGCGGGTGAGGAGTTCGACCGAACCCATCTCGCGCATGTACATGCGTACCGGGTCGGTGGTACGGCCAAATTCCGAATCGACCGTAGACAGGGCCTGCTCGGCCTCTTCCTCGACTTCGGCAGTATCCACCGGGGCGGGTGCCGACTCGTTGAGCAGAAGGTCATCGACGGCGGGGGCTTCGTCGAAAACCTGGATCGCCATGTCGTTGAATGTGGAGATGATCGATTCGATCTGCTCCGCATCCACCAGGTCGTCCGGCAGGTGGTCGTTGATCTCGGCGTAGGTCAGGTAGCCACGTTCCTTGCCCAGGGCGATCAGGGTCTTCAGCCGCGTACGCTTGGTGTCAAGGTCGATCAGCTTGGCTTCGGGGGCGACCAGCTTTTCCCGGCTTTTGCGTCCGCGCGACTCGGCGATGGCCTTGGCGACGGACTTGGCGGGCAATGGCTGGACGGCGGGTTTGGCGGCCGCAGGGGCGACGGCTTGCGGAGCCGGAGTTTTGACGGCTTTCGGAGTCGCGGCCTTGGCCGGAGTTTTGGTCGGGGCCTTGTTCGGGGGCTTGGTCGTAGTCTTGGCCGGGGCTTTGGGCGGAGTCTTGGCTGGCGCTTTGGCCGCAGTCTTGGCCGGGGCTTTGGCCGGACTCTTGGCAGTAGCTTTGGCTGGCGCCTTGGCTGGCGCTTTGGCCGGAACGGGCTTTTTCGCCGGCACCGGTTTTTTCGGCGCAGCTTTCTTCGCGGCCGGCTTGGTGGCGGCCCGTGACTTGCTGTGCTTGGCGATTTCCTTCGGCATGACGATCCTCGGCTGGAGCGCGATGGCGGCGCGGAGCAATCGACCAGTACAACGCCGCGACGCGCGGGCAGGCCAGCTCAGCGCGCCGTGAAAGCGCTGGAGAACCGCAAATTATATCACAGCGGGGCCCCGCTCGGCGAGGATGGGCCGGGATGCTTCTTTGCCAGGAGTTCTGCCAGCCGCTGCCGCTCTTCCTGGCTCAGACCCTGCCGGGCGCGGGCGGTAAGCTGTTCGATTTCGGCGGTCAGCGCCGTTTGGCGCAGTCGCAGGACGGCATCGTTGAAAACCCCTTCGAGGGCCCCCGGATCAGCCTCCTCAACCATGTTTGCGGCTATCGCGGCTATCAATGCCTCGTGCGGGGTGCCGCGGAAGAACTCCAGCAGCATGCCGAAGCCGCCGGCGGGCAGTTCGCCGTGCTCCATCGCGTCGGCGATGGCATTCAGCGCATCGCCCTCGATCCGGTCGCGATTGATCAGTTCCAGCGGCAGCCGGGCCGACCATTCAGGCTTGTGCAGTACGATTTGCAGCAGTTTGTATTCGACGGAAGAGGGTACCGGGCGCTGCTTCATTTGCGCCGGCGCGTAGCGGCTGCGGGCCAGGGGCTGGAGGCCGCACTGGGCTTCGACTTCGGCCTGTGAGACTTGCGCGCGGTGGGCAATTTCCTTGGTCAGTTGAACCCGCAGGATAGGAGCAGACATCTTCTGCAACAAGGGTTTGGCCGCGTGCACCAGCGCGGCGCGGCCTTCGGCGGTGCTCGGATTGGTCTGCTTGACCAGTTCGCGCAGGAGAAACTCGCTCAGGCGGGTCGCGCTTCGGGTCTGCTGCACGAAGGCCTCCTTGCCATGTTCGCGGATGTACTCGTCCGGATCCTGGTTGCCGGGCATCTGCAGGATTTCGACGACCTTGTTGTCGGCGAGGTGGCCCAGGCTGACTTCCATGGCGCGCCAGGCGGCGCGATCGCCGGCACTGTCGCGGTCGAAGCAGAACACCACGCGGCTGGCCTGTTTCAGGAGCTTTTGCACGTTGGCATCGGTGGCCGCCGTGCCCAGCGTGGCGACCACGTTCTCGACGCCGGCCTGCACCAGGCCGACCACGTCCATGTAGCCCTCGACCACCAGCACCGTGTCCTCTTCCTGGATGGCCTTGCGCGCCTGCGGCAGGCCGTAGAGCTCGCGGCCCTTCTCGAACAGCGGCGTTTCCGGGGAATTCAGGTATTTCGGCTCGCCTTCGCCGATCACCCGACCGCCGAAGCCGATGACGTTGCCGCGCTGATCCTGTATCGGAAACATCACCCGGTCGCGAAAGCGGTCGTAGCGGCGGCCCTGCTCATTGACGATGACCAGGCCGCATTCCACCAGTGCCGCGTCGTTGTAATCGGGGAAGACCTGTTGCAGGCCCTGCCAGCCGTCGGGGGCGTAGCCGAGGGCGAATTTTGCGGCGATTTCGCCCGTAAGGCCGCGGTTCTTGAGGTAGTCGACGGCCTTGGGCGACGCTTTCAACTGTTCGCGGTAGAACATCATGGCGCGCGCCATGAGTTCGGTCAGCGGCGCCTTTTTCGCGCGTATCTCGGCGTTGCGCTCTTCCTGCGGCACCCGCAGGCCGGCTGACGAGGCGAGGTCCTCGACGGCCTCGATGAAGCCGATGCCGGCATGCTGCATCAGGAAGCCGATGGCGCTGCCGTGCGCGCCGCAGCCGAAGCAGTGATAGAACTGCTTGGACGGGCTGACCGTGAAGGACGGGCTTTTCTCGGAATGGAAAGGGCAGCAGGCGCTGTAGTTGGCGCCGGCCTTCTTCAGCGGCACATAGCGTTCGACCACATCGACGATGTCGATGCGGGCAAGCAGTTCCTGGATGAAGCTTTCTGGGATCACGCGGGCATTATGCCGCGCTTCAGCCGGCTGCCAGCTTCGCCTTGACCAGCTTCGAGACTTCGCCCATGTCGGCGCGGCCGGCCACTTGGGGCTTCACCAGAGCAATGACCTTGCCCATGTCGGCAGGACCTTTGGCGCCCGATTCGGCAAGGGCCGCGGCGACGATGGCCTCGACCTCGGCCGCCGAGAGGCCCTGCGGCATGTAGCCGGCGAGCACGCCGGCCTCGAACTTCTCGGCATCGGCCAGATCCTGGCGGCCGGCGGCTTCGTACTGGGTGATCGAATCCTTGCGTTGCTTGAGCATTTTTTCGATCACCGAGATCACGGCGGCGTCGTTGATTTCCAGCTTTTCGTCGACGCGCTTCTGCTTGATGGCGGCGCGCAAGAGACTCAGTGCATCCTTTTTGGCCCGTTCG
>CAIZHL010000309.1 GCA_903932755.1 uncultured beta proteobacterium | reverse complement strand
AGGCCGACCGGGTCGCTGTCGATCATGCTGTTGTAGCTGTTCACCGGCGAAATGCGCAGCCCGACGCGGTCGCTGCCCCATACCGAACTGACTGCATCGATCACCTCGAACAGCAGCCGCGCGCGGTTTTCCACCGTGCCGCCGTAAGGGCCACCGCGCTTGTTGGCGCCGTCGCGGAGGAACTCGTCGAGCAGGTAGCCGTTGGCACCATGCACCTCGACGCCATCGAAGCCGGCGGCTTTGGCGTTCTCGGCGGCCTTTTTGAATCCGGCGACGATGGCGGGCAGTTCGTCGTCGCGCAGTTCGCGCGGCAGCACATAGGGCTGCTTGCCCTGCGGCGTGTGCACTTCGTCGCCGGTAATCGCAAGCGCGCTGGGCGCCACCGGTTGCGCGCCGTCGTTGAGCAGCGGATGGCAGGCGCGCCCGCCGTGCCAGATCTGCAGGAAGATGCGCCCGCCGGCGGCATGCACGGCATCCGTGGTCAGCTTCCAGCCGGCCACCTGCGCGGCGGAATGAATCCCCGGCTCGTGCCAGAAGGCCGAGTTGCCGGCCATGGCCATCGTCGCCTCGGCGATCAGCAGGCCGGCGCTGGCGCGCTGCGCATAGTATTCGGCCATCAGTGCGGTCGGCACATGGCCGTCGCCGGCCCGGCAGCGCGTCAGCGGCGCCATGAAGATGCGGTTGGGGGAGGCGATGGCGCCGGTTTGCAGGGGGCTGAAAAGCGTGGTCATGGCTGGGTAACTCCAGAGCAGGGATCGGCAGCATAACAGCGCTGGTCCCGGCTTCATGTCGCCGTGCCGCCCGCGCCGACTTTTTGTCAGTTCGTACGCCGGGCGTCCCGGCCGGCATCGGCGCGCGACTGCAGGGCGCAGGCCAGCGCGGCGGCGTAAGGCAGGGATTGCATGCTGAGCACGATCATCCACATCGCCAGCGCCGTGTCGCCCGGTTCGCGGTGCACGGCCAGCGTGGAGATGCAGACCAGCAGGCCGAACAGCAGCGCGGTTTCCTCGCGCACGTCGGCGAGCCAGGCGTACTTGTTGGCGACGCGCGGTTTTGCCGCCGGGGTTGGATCTGTCGCGGCAACGCGGCGCGTGACGTGGAACACGGCGCGGCGGCCGGTCAGCCCGGCGATGATGCCGCGCGCGACGCTGTGCGACAGGCCCATGCCGGCCAGCGCCGCGCCGGCGATGCCCGCCGCGGAGCAGGGCACGCAGCGCCAGTAAAGCAGCGGGCCGAGCACCAGGCGGGCGAGGAAGAATACCGCCAGCGGCACCACGAAGAGGGCGGTCGGCAGGCCGAACCACTGCGGCGCAAGTAGAAAACCCAGCGACCACGCCATCGCCGCGAAGCTGAAGACCAGGTGCAGGGCGTCGCCGATCCACGGCAGCCAGCCGGCGACGAAGTGGTAGCGCTGCCCGCGCCGCAATGGCGAAGGGCCGAACAGCGCGCCGGCATGGCGGCGCAGGATTTGCATCGCGCCCTGCGCCCAGCGCTGGCGCTGGCGCCGGTAGGCGCCGAAATCGGCCGGCACCAGCCCGGCGCCGAATACCCGATCGACATACACCGCGCGCAGGCCGAGCCGGAACAGGCGCAGGCCCAGTTCGGTGTCCTCGCAGATGCAGCCTTCGTCCCAGCCGCCGACGCCGCGCAGCGCCGCGGCGCGGATCACCGTCATGGTGCCGTGCTGGACGATGGCGTCGCGCTCGTGGCGATGGTGCATGCCGATGCGAAAGAAACCTTCGTACTCCCAGTTCATCATGCGCCGCAGCGGCCGGTCGTTCCAGTCGCGGTGGGCCTGTGGCGCCTGCACGATGCCGACCGTCGGATCGCCGAAATGCCCGGCCAGCTCGCGCAGCCACTCGGGCCGCACAAGGTAGTCGGCATCGACCACGGCGATCCATGCCGCCTGCGGATCGGTCTGTGTCAGCGCGAAGTTCAAGGCGCCGGCCTTGAAGCCCGGGTGGTCCGGCAGATGGAAGAAGCGCAGCGCCGGACCGTGCGTGGCGCCGGCTTCACGCTCCTGCAGGTGCCGCCGCACATGATCCTGCACCGGTTGCCACAGCGCCGGATCGCTCGTGTTGTTGTCAACGATCAGGATTTCAAGCGCCGGCCAGTCCAGCGCCAGCAGGCTGTCGATGGTGGCGATCACCATCGCCGGCGGCTCGTTGCAGCAGGGCACATGGATGCTGACGATGGGCGGCGCGGTCCCGGGCGGCAGCGGGCGCGCCGTCGCGCGCCGGCGCAGGCTGCCGTCCCAGAACAGCTCGGCGAATTCCAGTGTCTGCGTCAGCAGGATCGCCGCCATGAAACCCAGCGCCGGCACCAGCACCGCAAGCACGGCGATGTCCGGCAGACGCAGGTAATTGTCCAGCGGCAGCGTGCCCAGCAGCACGGCGAGCGAGGCCACGGCCTGGGCGATCAGGACAAAGGCCACGCGCCCGGACAGCCGCATGCCGGCGAAGGTCAGCAGGAAAGGCAGCATCGCCGCCAGTCCGAGGGCCGAGGCCATGGCCACTTTGGTGTGCCAGTAGGGATCGGTGTAGAGCGGACCGGCGAGCTCGAACTTCGGCCGCCGCGCCGCATCCAGCATGCCCCAGTGGGCGCCGACGGCCCCCTCGGTCGCGTGTTTCCAGGGCTGGTCGACGGCTTCCATCAAGTAGTAATCGAGGTTCAGCGCCTGGGCGCGCGCCAGGAAGGAGCGCACGAACATGCCCTGCGCCGCCGGTGTCGGCAGCGCCACGCCGACCGCCGAGCCGCCGCTGGGCCAGCCGATTTCGCCGATCACGATGCGTTTGTCCGGAAAGCGCGCCTGCACCTGAGCGTAACGCCGCAGCGTTTCGTCCACCGCGGCTTCGACCGGCACGCCTTCCCAATACGGCAGCAGATGCACGGTGATGAAATCGACATGCTCGGCCAGTTTCGGCTGGCGCAGCCAGACATGCCAGGGCTCGGCTGTCGACACCGGCACCGCCAGTTCCGCGCGCAAGCGGTCGAGGTAGGCGTAGAGCGCGGCGGGCGCCAGCTTGCCGTGCAGCTGGGTTTCGTTGCCGGCGATGATGCGCTCGACGCTGCGATGTTCGCGCGCCGCCTGCACCGCCGCCGCTATTTCGCGCTCGTTGTTGGCCAGCCGGTAGTCGAGCCAGATGCCCATGCTCAGGCGCAGGTCGAATTGCTGCGCCAGCGCCGGCAACTCGGGAAACTCGGCGGCGCTGTAAGTGCGCAGGCGTGGCGTCAGCGGCGCCAGAAGGCGCAGGTCCGCGGTCAGTTCTTCGCGCGTCGGAAAGTGCAGGGCGAGCGGGCTTTCCCAGCGCTGGAATGCGTTGTAGGCGAGTCCGGCGACCCGCGGCGGCGCCTCCGGCGCCGCCAGCGGCGGATTCATCGCGCGCCATGCGGCGAGGTTGATGAGCAGCACCAATGCGGCGATCGCCAGCGCACCGAGCCAGCGCGCGGCAGCGCTTGCATGCGGCGGCGCAGGCGGCCGCCCGCCCTTGCTGCCGGCGGGACTGGCGTGCGGCGCGGCGTCCGCTGCGTTACCATCTTCGGTGCCGGTTCGCAGCAGGGGCAGCGGCCGACCCGCGGCCGGCGTGCCGATGTTTCGTGCTACGGTGCACGGGCCTGCGCTACCCGCCGGATCCGCGATCGCTTTCACGCCCACTGCCGCCGCCGTCACCGATGCCTCCCCGTGATTCCGAGCCTGCCGCCGTAGCTCCGAGTGCCGCCCGGCGTGCCGCCGTACTGTTTCTGCTCAGCCTGGTGCTGGCGCTGATCCTGGCCTGGGCCGTGCTGCAGGGCCGCCCCGCCGCCTTGCCCGAAGTGGCCGCTGCACAACTGCCCTGCGTTTCCTACGCGCCCTTCCGCCGTGCCGGCGACACGCCCTTCGACCCGGCTTTGCGCATCGGGCCGCAAGCGATCGAGGCCGACCTGCGTCTGCTGAAAGCGGTGACCGGCTGCGTGCGCACCTACGGCCTCGACCATGGCCTCGACGCGGTGCCGGCGATTGCCCGCAAGCTCGGACTGCGCGTCGTGCTCGGCGCCTGGATCGGGCGCGATGCGGCGGCCAACGAGATCCAGTTGCGCCGCGCGCTGGACCTGGCGCGCGAATATCGCGACGTCGTGCAATTGCTGGTGGTCGGCAACGAAGTCCTGCTGCGCCGCGAACTGGCGCCCGAGGCGCTGGCCGCGCTGCTCGACCGCGCCAGGCGCGAGTCGCCGGTGCCGGTCAGCTATGCCGATGTCTGGGAATTCTGGCTGCGTCACGGGCCGGTATTGCGCGAGCATGTCGACGTCGTCGCGGCGCACATCCTGCCGTACTGGGAGGACGAGCCGGTCGGCAGCGAACAGGCGGTCGACCATGTGTACGCGGTGGCCGCGCAGCTGCGGCAGAACTTCGGCAGCATGCCGGTCTTCGTCGCCGAAACCGGCTGGCCGGCGGCCGGCCGGCAGCGCGGCCCGGCGGTGCCGGGGCGTTTCGAACAGGCGCATTTCGTGCGCGCAATGCTGGCGCGGCAGGCGGCGCAGCCGCTGCAATTCAACCTGATCGAGGCCTTCGACCAACCCTGGAAGCGCGCGCTGGAAGGCGCGATGGGCGGCGCCTGGGGCCTCTTCGATTCCCATGGAATACAGCGCGTGCCGCTCGCCGGCCCGCTGCCGCCCGATGCGCGCTGGTTCTGGCTGCCGCTTGGCGCTATGGTTGGCGCGGGGGTGGGTACCTTGGCCGGCCTGATGGTGGCAGGCCGGCGCCGCAAGCAGGGTGCGACGGGCGGCACCGATCTGCTTGCGCTGTCGGTACTCGCTGCCGGCGGCGCGCTGATCGCCGCCTTTGCCTTGCTGCAGACGCAGGCGCTGCCCTTGTGGAGCCGCAACGCGTGGGAATGGGCGGCCGGCGGCACGGCGCTGTTGCTGTCGCTGATCTCCGGCGCGGCCGCGGCCGGCCGGCTGGCGCAGGTGCTGCAACACGGCGTCGACCGCGCGCGGGTCGGTGTCGCTGGAATCTTTACCGCGCCGGCAGCGACGGGTTGGCGACTGTTGGCAGTCGCGCAGTTCGGCCTGTTGTTCCTCGCCGCGGTCGATGCCCTCGGCCTGGTTTTCGATGCACGCTACCGCCCCTTGCCCTGGCCCCTCATCGCCGCGCCAGCTTTGTTGCTGTCGGCGCTGGCCTGGCTGGGCGATCGCCTGCCGGCCGCGGCGCGCGAAGAAAAACTGCTGGCTGCGGCGTGTGCCGTTTGCGCTGTGCTGGTCGCCATCCTGGAAGGGCCGGCCAACACGCAGGCGCTGCTCTACGCGGTGCTGCTGCTGGCGCTGGCGGGCGCCAGCGGCTGGCCTCATCGCGCAGCTCCCGTTCCCGACGCCGCCGCGCGCAACAGCGCCAGCCCGGCCAGCAGCGCCGCCGGCGCGGCCCAGCGCGTCGAGTAGAGCACCAGGCCGGCACCAGCCGCGGCCAGCGCGAACAGGCCGACCGTGCGCCAGCGCGTCACAAGGGCCAACACGGCAAGCGCCAGCGCCAGCATTCCCAGGCGACCGTCGGCAAAGGCCTGCACGGTGAGGCTGCGCACGATGCAGGTCGTGCTGTCCCAGGGCAAGGCATCGCACAGCGCGGTGAGCGCGGCCGG
The DNA here is from genome assembly GCA_903932755.1 of uncultured beta proteobacterium. Lineage (GTDB taxonomy): Bacteria > Pseudomonadota > Gammaproteobacteria > Burkholderiales > Rhodocyclaceae > Sulfuritalea. The sequence goes on along the minus strand of CAIZHL010000309.1, from coordinate 8,003 downwards.
TTCGACCAGCCGGTAGCGCGCCAGGCTCGCCAGCAGCACTGCGGCGGTTAGCACGACGAACGGTGCCACCATCGGCGCGGCAAGCGGCGCCAGCCAGTCCGGTCGCTGCGCGGAGCGCGAGTCCGCCGCACTCATCGTGGCGTTCCGCCGGGGGCGCTCAGGCTTGCGGATGGCATCGGCATCATCGAGGTCGTCGCCGTCTGCGCCGCGACCAGCGTCGCCGGCGCGCGCGGTTCGGCAAAGGCGCGCAGCACCATCGCGGTCAGCTCGTGCATGCCGCCCAGCGATTGTCGCGGCGGGTTTAGCCCGGCATGGAAGCCCTGCTCGGCAAAGCGCTTGAGCAGCGCCGGGTCGCGCGCGACGATGTGCACCGGCACGTCCCACGAAGCCCCCTCGCCGCTGATGTTGGCCGTCGGCTGGTGGTCGCCGAGGAGGATGAACACCGTCTCGCGCGGTTCAGATTGGCGCAGGAAGCCGCCCAGCCAGCGGTAGGTGTACTCGACCATGCGCAGGTAGTCGGGGAACATGTTGAGCCAGGCGACCTGCTCGCTTTCCGCGCGCGCCACGTCGCCGGCGTCGAAGGGCTTGTCGCTCAGCACGCGCTGCCAGTCTGGCTGGTAGGGCGGCACCGGGCTGAAAGGAAAATGGCAGGTGATGGTCGGAAAGAACACGAAGCGCGGCGGTTCATCGGCGCCGCGCGGATGCAGCTGCTCGAAGCGCGCCAACGCGAACTGGTCGGGGATCTTCCAGTAGCCCAGCGGCGGGCCGCGGTAGTCCAGCTCGCGGCTCTGCAGGAACTCGTCGAAGCCGTAGTAGGCGCGTTCCGGCCACTCCCACGACAGCGCCGGGTAGACCCCGAAAACGCGGTAGCCATTGGCGCGGAACAGGGTGGACAAGGTCGGCCGGTCGGTGGTCAGCAGCAAGTCGTGGCGCATCGGATTCGACAGGTCGAGGCCGGACAGCACGCTCAGGTGCGCGAGATCCGAAGCCCCGCCGTAGGTCGGCGAACTGATGAAGGCGGACACCACCTGTCGGCCGCCGGCGGCGATGTCCGCGGCGAAGCGCTGCCGCGCTTCCGTCAGCCCGGCCACCGCGCGCGGGTTGTCGTAGGTCACCGCACCGTAGGACTCCATGAAGATCAGATACACGTCGCGCCCGCCCAGCGTGCCCAACGCCCGGCCAGCAGGCGCCGCCAGTGCGGCCTGCAGCGTGGTGGACGGCGGCAGAACCTGTTGCAGGCGCTGCGCCGAAAGCGAGGTGAGCAGCAGATCGGCCTGACGCCAGTAGGTCGGGATCACCGGCTTGGAGACTACCGGCCAGGTCTCCCGCACGCCGGCGTAGTTGGCTGCGACCAGCACCGTCGCCGCGGCGGTGGCGAGCCAGGCCCGGCGCGAGCGCAGCGCATGCGGCACGACCTCCGTCGCCGTCACCGCGATGGCCCAGCGCAGCAGGCGGTGCAGGCCCCAAAGCAGCAGCAGCGCGGCGGTGAGCACGCCGGCGCTGATCCACCAGGGAAAGTCCTGCGCCGTGACCCACAGGAAGCGCGGGATCTGCGCGCCATCCCAGTACAGATTGACCTCGCGTCCGAACAGGCTGGGCGCGGTGACGTCCAGATAGCGGCCCAGCACCAGCAGCAGGTAGGCCAGCGTCAGCGCGGTCAGGGCGCGCGGCGACAAAGGGCCGCGCCACGCCACCGCCGCCAGCAGCACCAGCCAGAGGCCGACGAACTCCGGCGCCAGGCGCTTGTCCGGCAAGATGCCCGGCGTCGGCCACCAGGTGCTGAAGCTCAGCATGCCGTTGAGCAGCAGCAGCGCCAGCAGGGCCGGCACGATGCGGCGCCACGGTGGCGAACCAGCCGTGCTTGCGGGCAAAGGCTTCGCTGTCATGCGGTCTTCGCTGCGGAGACACGGCCGCTGCCGATGTAGCCCATGCCGAACTGGGTCGGTGCCATCTGCCAGTCGTCGAGCAAGGGCAGGATGCGATCCCACGGTGTCGCCAGTTCGCCGGGCGCGCCGTTGTAGCCGTAGTTCTTCAAGTACACCCACAGGTTCAGCGGCGCCAGCCAGCCGGGAAAGTATTTGACCCCGGCGATCGCCACCCGCGCCTGCGGCCGGGCGCAGGCAAGGAGCCGCGCCAGCGCCGCCGGCGAGCGCAGCACATCGTGGGTGTAGTGGAACAGCAGCGCGTCGACCGCTTCAGGCAGTTCCACCTGCTGTGCGGCGCTTTGCATCAGGCGCACGTTGCTCCAGCCCGCGTCGATCTGGCGTTGCTGCGCGATGGCGAGCATCTCGGGGCTCTGGTCGCAGCCGAACACCATGCCGTCCGGGCCGACGGCGGCGCGCAGCAGCGCCAGGCTCAGGCCCGTGCCGCAGCCGACATCGAGCACGCGCTGGCCGGGCTGCAACTGCAATGCGGCGATGGTGCGTTCGCGGATCGGCCAGGTCGGCCCGCAGCTCGCGTCGTAACCGGCGGCGCGTTTGCGATATTTGGCGATCGACTTCGCCCGGACCGGACCATCCGGTTCATTGGGCCCGTCCGCCTGCGGATCGGAAATCTGGGGCATGGATGAATGCATGGGGGGAGTCGTTGCTGCGTTGAGTATCACGTGCCGGAAAGTTGCCGTCAATTGAAGCCATCGGGACGCGACATCTCCTGACCCGCGATGGACCGGCAAGGCGCCGGAAGATTCCCTATTGCATGGTCAGTCCAGTTTTGCCAGCAGGCGCAGTTTGTCTTCAAGATCGGGCAGCCGGGCCTGGCTGGCGGCATCGCCCGGCAGGTGCCCGGGCAGGGCTTCGAGAAATGCCGGCGTCGCGAGCAGACGCCCGACACGGCTGCTCAGATAGCCTCGCAGGTCACCATCAAGCTGCCCGCACTCGGCCAGGAGTTCATCGCGCCCGTCGATGACGGAAATCAGATCGCCCAGATCGTGGCTGAAAAGATAATCGTTCTTCCCGCGGTCGGCGAAAGCTTCAAATTTGGTTGCAAGGAATACCGGCGCCGTAATCAGTCGAATGACCATGCCGCTCGGCAGGGGCGTTGTGCGGGCGGTCGCCAGCGCCAGGGGATACCAGCGATTCGAGAAGCCAAGGATTTCCTTCAGGGTCGGCATCACATCGACCGTGACGGCACCGACGCGCCAGCGGCAGATGGGCGCATCCTTGCTGATGTCATTGACGAAGCCCTGCGCACGCAAGGCTTCTTCAACATGCGCATAATCGGCGCGTACGCTTGCCTTCACAATCAGGTCCACGTCTTCGGTCGGACGGATGGCCGGCTGCGCCGGATCGGTGATCAGCAGCCCGGTCACCGCACCGCCGACGAAGACCAGTTCTTCGCGCAAGCCATCACCCAGCCGCTCGGCCACCAGTTCCATCATCACCACATTGGGATCGTTGGGGTTCATGACGCCAGGCGCTCATCGAGCAATTGCAGGGCGATGGCGCGTTCGCGCGGACTGCCACCGCGTATCGCGTCGAACAGCACCAGCAGTTCATACAGTGCCGGATTTCGGGTCGATGCATCCGGCACCGTCGGATACAAGGGATAGAAAGCCGCGCCACGCACGCTGCCGGCCTTGTGCGGCCAGACGGGAGGCGGTTCGTTGGGCTGCATGATCAGGTCTTTCAACGGCGCCGCCGCGTAACTCGTCGGCATGCCGCGCGTCATTTCGCCCCGCGTTGCGGGGAAGCAGTAGCGCGCCCCGTGCTGGACGAACATGCGCAAGGCCTCGCGCACCACCGTCGCTTTGCCCGCCGCATCCTTGCGCGCCAGCTGGGCAAATGTGCTGCGCTCCAGGCCGGCATGCACTTCTGAAGCCGTCAAGCCAAGTTCGCCGGCCAAGGCCGCATAGGTCGGCGGCATGCCCTGTTCAAGCGATAGCCGCAGCAGGACCACCAGATCCTGGGGTCGTAGTACGACTTGCGGGTTCGACTTGGAGCGGTACATGCCGACATCTCATTCGCTATTTGCAAATGGCGAATATACGGATTACTGCATTGAAAAGCAACATATTTATCTTTAAATTCTCATTTCGAGAATTGCGAATGTCAACATCGGCGGGACGGCGATCCCGCGCCGATCGGCGACAGCCGGAAAGTGGAGTCCTCGCCGTCCCGCCGGCGCCGACTTTTTGCGGCGATGCAGGTTTATTCGACGACGATGGTGCCCATCATGCCGCCGGCGGCATGGTCGAGGATGTGGCAGTGGTACATCCACTCGCCGGGGTTGTCGGCGACGAAGGCGACATCCATGCTCTGGCGCGGCGCCATGATCACCGTGTCGCGCCATTCGCGCAGCGGCGTCGCCTGGCCGTCGATGGCCAGCACGCGGAAGAAGTGGCCGTGCAGGTGCATCGGATGGAAGAAGTCGGTTTCGTTCACCATGTGCAGCATCACGTGTTCGCCGGTGCGCAGTTGCAGCAGCGGCTCGTGCATCAGCGCCGCTTCGTGCTGGGCGTTGTAGTTAATGGTCCACGCCAGCCCCTGCTTGGCGATGATCTCCTGGATGCGCGAGGGCTTGCCGTCGACCAGGCCGATCACCGGCGTGCCGCGCATGCCGCCCTGGAAGATGATGTAGTGGTCCGAGGCCTTGGCCAGGTCCGGCTCCGCGATGCGGTTGGGCGCGAGCGCCACGGGCGACGCCAGCGGTTTGCTGCGCACTGCCGGCTGTGACGAATAGGCCAGCGTGCCGAGCACGGTCGCGGCCGCCGGCGGGCGGCCGAGGTCGCGCAGGCTGAAGCTCTGTCCCGGCGAGCCCATGCAGTCGATGATCAGGTCGACGCGCATGCCCGGCCCCAGCGCCAGGCCGTCGGCCGGCAGCGGGTGCGGCGTCACGCCCTGGCCGTCGAAGGCGATGATGCGCGCCTGGTGGCCGTCGATGGCGAGGCGGAAGAAGCGCGCCGAGGCGGCGTTGATCAGGCGCAGGCGCAGCCGTTCGCCGGCGCGCACCTCGAGCTTGCGCTGCGGCCCCGCCACCAGGCCGTTGACCAGGATCTGGTTGCCGATGCGCCCGTCGTTGGCGATGTCGAGGATGCGGCCGAAATCTTCCACCTGCTGGCGCCGGGCGTCGAGCTTGATGTCCGAAATGACCCACACCTCGTCGCGGTCCACCTGCGGCGGCTTTTCTTCCTCGACGATCAGCGCGCCGTAGAGCCCGCGCGAAACCTGCTCGAAGCTGGCCTGGTGCGGGTGGTACCAGTAGGTGCCGGAATCGCGCAATTCGAAGCGGTAATCGAAGCGGCCGCCGGGCGCGATCGGATGCTGCGTCACGCGCGGCACGCCGTCCATCGCGTTGGGCACGCGCAGGCCGTGCCAGTGCACCGCAGTGTCCTGCGGCAGATCGTTCCTGACGGCAAAGTGGACCTGGTCGCCGCGGCGGAAGCGCTGCTTCGGCCCCGGCAGCAGCTCGTTGAAACCCCACACCCCGGTGCGCGCGGCATCGGCCGGATCAAGCGCCACGCTGAAGGCCGAGGCGGCCAGCTCGATGCGCTTCTCCTTCCCACTGGTCGCGGCCACCAGCGGCGCCGGCAAGGCAAAAGAAGCGCCGAGCGCGGCGCTGGCCTGGAAAAAATGGCGGCGGTCAATGGACATCCGGGGTCTCCTGGGAATCGTTCACTTGGCGGACAGCAGGTAAAGCAGCGTGATGCGGTCGGCCAGGTCCAGGATCGCCTCGCCGCCCTCGGCCATGATCAGGCGGAAGGATTCCGCGCCTTCAGTGGCCAGAACCGACTGCAGCCATTCCCACTGCAACGCCAGGTTGTCCAGTTCGGCGCGCAGTTCCGGGCTGTTGTCGGCGCGCTGCTGCATGCTGGCCAGGGCGCCGGCGAACTCGTTGGGCACGCGTTCGATCTCGTCGCGCAGCGTCGCGCTGCTGACCTGCCACTGCTGCAGCATGTAGAGCTTGACCAGGCGCTGCGAGAGCATGCGCTGGCGCCCGGCCAGGTTGATCCAGCGGCCGACCGGCACCGTGGCCTGGTCCTGCAGGATGCGCACCAGCCGCTCCGCCGCCATCAGCACGTCTTCGGCGCGGGCATCCAGCTGTGCCGCATCCGACTGGCGGATGACCCCCGTCGCCGCGCCGCGCAGCGGCCGCCATGCGGCGCGCAGGCCGGCCAGCGCGTTGCGCGCTTCGGGCGTCGACGTCGCGATATCGAGCGCCTCGAGATTGACTTCGAACTGCCGCAGCGCATCGTCGAGCTGCGCCTTGGAAACCGTCGGCAGCACGTTGAGCCCGATCTGGCACCAGGCCTTGACGATGCGCTGCGACAGCATGCGCTGCTGGCCGGCGACGTTGATCGCCGCGGCATCGGCATGAACCGCCGCCGACGTCAGCGCGAGTATCAGGACCAGCCACAGGCGAAGCAATGACTTCATCATGTCAGAACACCGGCACGCCCATCGACTGCAGGGCACGGTTGAGTTGGGCCACGGCTTTCTCCATGAGGGCCACGGCCTCCTTGAAATTGTTGTTGATCGACTGGTCGATCGCTTCCGCCTTGAAGCGCCCGGCCTCCTTGAGGAAGCCGTCGACCATGCGCCGCTTGTCGCCTTCGGCGCGGCCTTCGCCGATCATCATGCTGACCAGGATCTCGTTGGAACTGAAGCGCTTCTGCTCGTAGGCGTACTCGTCGGCCGGGGTGGCGAACTTGAGCGACATCACCACTTCCTGGCCGGCGCGCAGGCGGGAAATTTCCTCCACCTCCAGCTTGTAGGCCTCCGCCATTTTCTTGTTGGCGTCGCCCATGCGTCCGGCCGCGGCGAGCTTGCGGCTCTCGTCGGCCAGTGCGTCGACGCGCTGCAGCACGGCCTGGGCGCTGCTCTGGCTCTTCGCCAGTTCGGCGAGCGAGGCGCGGTAAGTCGTCACCTGCTCGCTCATCTCCTGCAGGCGCTGCTTCTGCACGCTGTCGGCGAGGCCGCCCGAGTTCCGGCTGTTGGCTTTCGAGACGCCGCGCAGGGCTTCGTCCAGCGCCTGTGCCGCCTCCGGATAGCGCTGCGCGGCGAGCGATTCCCGCGCCTGCTTGAGAAGTTCGCGGCTGCGTTCGATCAGCCCGGCGACCTCGGCGTCCTTGCTCGCGCCGCTGGCCTGGGCGGCCGGCGAATTGACCAGCATCTCGACCAGTTTGAGTTTTTGTTCGGCCAGCCGGCGCTGCTGTTCGGGGTCCGGCGTCGTCTGCGCCCATGCCGCCGGCGCGGCGAGCATGCCGAGCAGCAGCAGGCAGGCGATCAATCGCCGCCTCAGCAAGATTCCGCTCCGCTGCCCGTGATTCGCATTTGCTCCCCCGCACTGCGTTTCAATTATGTAGGCCGGGATCGGCGAGGACCGCGGCGCAGGGCAATTCTAGGCGGACAAGCGGCGCCTGACAATCGCCGGCGCGGCAGCTGCACGAATGCCGTCGCGCTGCCGTCATTCCGGCGAAAGCCGGAATCCAGGCCTGCAAGGAAATCGATGGATCCCGGGTCAAGCCCGGGATGACAAGCGGCGCGGGCGGCTCAGTGCCGGGTGCCGGCGAAAACGTCGCGCCGCGCCGCCTTGCTGATCGCTACGATGGCGGGATGGGTCAGCCGCCGCTCGGTGCTGATTGCATAGAGGTGTTCGACCACCGTGTCGATGCGGCCGATTTCCACGACCTTGTATTGCTCGCAGACATGGGCGGCGATGGCGGTCGGCGCGACGAACAGCCCGGCACCGGCCTGGCCGAAGGACTTCATCAGCGCGCTGTCGTCGAACTCGCCGACGATCCGCGGCCGCACGCCCTTGGCATCGAGCCACTGCAGCAGCTTCGGCCGGATCGCCACGTCCTCCCCCGGCAGCAGGAAGGGCGCATTGTCGAGCAGGGCGGGGAAGTCGCCCGACAGTTTCTTTACCAGGGCGCGGGTGCCGAACACGGTCAGGCCGCTCTCTCCCAGCAGGTGGCTGTAGCCGCGCACGTTCAGGTTGGTCGGCATCGGCCGGTCGGCGATGATCAGGTCCAGCCGGTGGATGGCCAGGTCGGCCAAAAGCGT
>CAIZHL010000308.1 GCA_903932755.1 uncultured beta proteobacterium | reverse complement strand
CCGATGCGTCGCGCAGCACGAAGCGGTCGCCGCGCACGGCGAGCGTCTCGCGATCGAGCAGGATCTCGGCCAGCGCCGAGGCGCCGGGCTCAAGCGTGTCGCCTTCGAGCAGCGCGACGCGGCCGGTGATGTCGGAAGCGCCCAGATGCACATGCACCGGGGTCCAGTGCCGCAGCGCGGCCTGCGTTGCGGGTACGCGGATTTCGGCCTGGAAGCTAGCGAGCGGGCGCGCGGCGGCGGGATCGACCAGCCACATGCCGCGCTCGATGTCCTTCTTTTCGAAGTCGCCGGCCAGCGCCAGCGCGCAGCGATCGCCGGCCTCGCCGCTTTGGGCCGGGCGATCCTGCACGTGCAGGCTTTTCACGCGGGCCTTGATGCCGCTGCGACCACCACTGCCGGCGGGCGAAATGATCGCCGTGTCGCCAGCGCCGACTTTTCCCGAGAAGGCCGTGCCGGTCACCACCGTGCCGATGCCGGAGAGCGTGAAGCAGCGGTCGATGGCGAGACGGAAGCGGCCCGTCGTGTCGCGTCGCGTGTGCGCCGCCGCCACCGCTTCAAGATGCGCGCGCAAGGCGGCGACACCGGCGCCGGTCGTCGCCGACAGTTCGAACAGCGGGCAGCCGGCCAAAGCTGTGCCGGCCAGGAGCGCTGCGACCTCGCCGCGCGCGGCGGCGACGCGCGCCGCATCCACCGCATCGCACTTGGTCAGCGCCATGGCGCCGCGTTCGAGGCCGAGCAGGCCCAGCAGTTCCAGGTGCTCGCGCGTCTGCGGCATCGGGCCGTCGTCGGCGGCGACCACCAGCAGCACGTAGTCGATGCCGGTGGCGCCGGCCAGCATGTTGTGGATCAGCTTCTCGTGGCCCGGCACATCGACGAAGCCGAGTACCGATCCATCGGTGAGCGGCGTGTAGGCGTAGCCGAGGTCGAGCGTGATGCCGCGCGCCTTTTCTTCGGGCAGGCGATCGGCATCCACGCCGGTGAGCGCCTTCACCAGCGTGGTCTTGCCGTGGTCGATGTGACCCGCAGTGCCGATGATCATTGGCGAATGTTCAGCGCCGGCAGCAGTGCGGCGAATTCCGCTTCGTCCTGCGGCTGCAGGCAGCGCAGATCCAGCAGCAGGGCGCCGTCCTCGATGCGGCCGATGACGGGCTTGGGCAGGGCGCGCAAGGCTGCCTCGATGCGATTGAGCACGCCGCCCTTTTTGCCTAGCGGCCGGATCGCGAAGCCGGCGGAGGGCAGGCGGTCCACCGGCAGTGAGCCGGAACCGATCTGCGATTTCAGTGCGACGATGTCTGCGCTCACCGGCAAGCCGGCCAGCGCAGTTTGCAGCGCCGGCAACAGGCGTTCGGCGGCACTGCGGATCTCGGCCTCGGGTCGCGTCAATTGACGCACGGCGGTGACGCGCAGGTGCAGCCGGTCGGGGTCGCGATACAGCGCCAGCACCGCTTCCAGCGCGGCCAGCGTCAGCTTGCCGACGCGCAAGGCGCGCTTGAGGGGATTCTTCTTGATCTTCGCGATCAGGTCTTTTCTGCCGACCATCAGTCCGGCCTGTGGTCCGCCCAACAGCTTGTCGCCGGAGAAAGTGACCAGGTCGGCGCCTGCGGCGATGGCTTCCGCCGGCGTCGGTTCGTGCGGCAGGCCGTAGGCGGCGAGGTCGGCCAGCGTGCCGCTGCCGAGGTCGATGACGAAGGGCAGGTCGTGCCGATGTGCCAGCGCGGCGAGTTCGGCTTCCGGCACGGCATGGGTGAAGCCGCTGATGGCGTAGTTGCTGGCATGCACCTTCATCAGCATCGCCGTGCGCGGGGTGATGTTTTCCGCGAAATCCTTGAGGTGGGTGCGGTTGGTGGTGCCGACCTCGACCAGCTTCGCCCCGGCGCGGCTCATGATGTCCGGCACGCGGAAGGCGCCGCCGATTTCGATCAGTTCGCCGCGCGAGACGATGACCTGCTTCTTCTGCGCCAGGGTGTTGAGGAGCAGGAACACGGCCGCCGCGTTGTTGTTCACCACTGTCGCCGCCTCGGCGCCGGTGAGTTCGCAGAGCAGTTCATCGACCACGCTGTCGCGGTCACCGCGACCGCCGGACTCGACGTCATATTCCAGTGCGCATGGATTGCGGGCGGCGGCGATCAGGGCCTGCACGGCTTCCTCGGGCAGCGGCGCGCGGCCGAGGTTGGTGTGCAGCACGGTGCCGGTGAGGTTGAACACCGGGCGCAGCTTCGGCATCATCTTCGCCGTCACGCCAGCGCCGACTTTTTCAAGCAGGCCCGCTTCGTCGGGCAGCAGCGCGCCGTCTTTCACGGCGGCGCGCGTCGCGGCGAGAACGTCGCGCACCACGCCGGTGACCACGGCGCGGCCGTGCAGGTCGACCAGCGCAGCGAGTGCCGCGGTGGACAACAGGCGATCGACGGAAGGAAGCTGGGAGAGTGGATTCATGATTTCACCCGGACCGGGCAGAAACGAGATGGATGAATTGTAGCGGCTTCCGCGGAATCCGGCGGCGATGTTTGGCCGGTCTGCCGATCTTGATATCAGTCATTGCCCGATGCATCCGGCAGCCCATAGTATTCGCGGGGACCGCTGCGGAAAATGCATCCGCGAAACCGGTACGATGCGAGGAGCGAAAAATGAGCACACGAAATCCGTCGGCAACATCGACATGGCTGAAGCTGCTGGGCATCGAGTTGAGCCCGGTCAGCCATCGCGAGCGGCTGGTGTCGGCGCTGGGCGGTTGCGTCGGTATCTTCGCGGTGTATTGGCTCAGCAATGCCGTACCCGGTGGTGCCGCGTCACCGCTGCTCGTGCTGTCGATGGGTTCCACCGCCGTCATGCTGTTCGCCGTGCCGCACGGCGCGTTGTCGCAGCCCTGGCCCCTGCTGGGCGGCCACCTGGTATCGGGCCTGATCGGCATCGCCTGCCTGCTTTATGTGCCGGACCCGATGCTGGCCGCCAGCCTCGGCGTTGGACTGTCCATCGGCGCCATGCACTATTTGCGCTGCATCCATCCGCCGGCGGGCGCCACGGCGCTGGCGGCCGCGCTGGGTGACGAGTCGGTGCGCGCCATGGGTTTCGGCTTCGTCCTCGCGCCCGTAATGCTCAACGTCCTGAGCATCCTGTTCGCGGCCATCGCCTTCAATGCGCTGTTTTCCTGGCGCCGCTATCCGGCCGCGCTGGTGCGCAGCACTGCAGCGCCGCCCGCCGCCGGCTACGAGGCCATTTCACACGAGGACTTCGTCTTCGCACTGACGCAGATGGATTCCTTGATAGATATTTCCGAGGAAGACCTGCTGCGCATCTACAGTCTTGCAACCGGTCGCCACCGCGAGGTCGCGGCCGATGCAGCCGGCACAGTCAGCCCTTCTGCGCCTTCCTGAAGCTGGCGAAATCGCCCTTCAGGTAGTGCTTCCCGGAGACGAAGCGATCGAGCAGCAAAGCCTCCTCCACTGACTTCAGGCCGGCCGTTGTGCGCGCCACCTCCTTGCCCTGGCTGTCGAGGAAGACCAGCACCGGGCGCCACTTTTTCGAATTGTGGCGTTTGATCATGTCATGGCGCGGATCCTTGTCGTCCAGTTCCAGTTCGCCGAAATCGGCATGGGCGCCGACGTAATGCTTGATGTACTTCGCGCTGACTTCGGGTTTTTGCAGCACACTCACGGTGTAGCGGCAGGCCCCTCAGTTCAGGTGGTCGCCGAAGTACAGCAGTACATGGCGTTCGGGGGTGGCCTTGATTTGCGCCACGGCGGCGATGTCATCATTCGCCAGCGGCACCACGCCGTCCAGGCGGTCGGCGGCGGCCGGCAGGCTGAATGCGGCGGCCAGAACAAAGGCGAACAGGGAAAGCAGGCGTCTCATGCAGGTCTCCTCGGGTTGGCTGCGTGGATCGGGAATGTCAGCAGACAGTGTAAATCGGGATTTGGTTCCGGAAAAATACCCGACCTGTCGCCGTAGCGCCGGTGCCGACTTTTTCCCGCCGGAAACTCAGCCCCCCGGCACCAGCAACAGGTTCGGTCCGCTGCGGGCATAGCCGGCTTCGTCGACCAGGATGTCCAGTGCCAGCGTGGCGAGGTCGTCGGCCACCGGGTCGACCGGACCTTTCTCCTGATAAACGATTTTGAGGTAGCTCTTGCAGGAGTCGCAGGTTTCGGCGCGCACGGCGCCGGCGCCGGTGACGCCTTCGGTTTCGAGGTGGCGGTAGCTGACGCCATCGGTGGCGTCGCAGGCCGTGCACTTGACGCGCACCAGGTTCCATTCGGTGTTGCACAGGGCGCAGTGCAGGTAGCGCAGGTTGCCGACTTCGCCACCGGCGCGCACCACGCTGGCCACCGGCAGAAAGCCGCAGCAGGGGCAGACGCCCGGCACGTCCAGGGCGCCGATCTCGGCTAGGCCGAGGCGCGCCGCGCCGGCGGTCCACAACACCTGCAGGGCGGCGGCGACATAGGGCAGCAGGGCGGCATCGTCGCCGTAGAGTTCGGTGTGCAGCACGCGCTCGGCCAGCGCCTCGACACGTTCGGCGTCGAAAGCGGCCAGACGGGCCAGATCCTTGCGCGCGGGTTCGGGTGCGGCAGGCGTGACGGCGGCGATGATCTGTTGCAGGCTGCTGCGCCAGGCCGGATCGCGCGGCCAGGACTGCGCCGGCAGCGGCGGCATGCGGTGCTCGCGGGCCAGCGCGAGTTGCGTTGCGTCCGGCAGCGGCAGCGCCGGCAGGGACTGCAGGGCGTCGTGCTGGGCGCGGCTCAACGCGGCGAGAAACTGCAGCCAGTCGCCGAGGCTGTGGCCGGCGGCGAGCTGTTCGAAGCGCTGTGCGCGCGTGGCAAAAATCACCGACGCATCGGGGGCGATGACGTGCGGCGGTTCGCTGCTCGATTTGATCGGGATGATGGGGGATTGTGTAGTGGCGCTCATGGCGAAGAGTCTATTCGATTGGGGACGTACAAACGACCCGCGGGCCGGAGCCCGCGGGTTTGTGCTTGCTGCGAAATGCCGGTTCAGGACTTGCCGCTCATTTGCCCGTTACCTGGCGATACCACGCCCGGTGATGCTGCTTGGCCCAGGCGCGGGTGACCGTGCCATAGACCATCGCTCGTACCGTGCCTTTGACCCAGAGCGCGGCATAGACATGCACGAAAATCATCGCGATCATGATCGCGGCGATCGCCGCATGCACCACCGCCCCGAGTCGCACCAGATCCACCGGGAACGTGAAGTAGGCGCGCCACAGGATGATGCCGGAGACGAACAGCAGCAGCACGCACACCGACATGGCCCAGAACATGGCCTTCTGGCCGCCGTTGTACTTGCCCTGTTCCGGCATGTTGTGGTCGTTGCCGTCCATCATTTCGCCGACTCGGTCCAGCCACTCCCTGTCCGCCGGCTCCATCTTGTTCAGCGCTTTGAAGCGGAAGAACATGAGGACGAAACCGATCATCATCAGCCAGCCGATGATGGGATGCAGGATGCGCGCCCAGACTCCGCCGCCAAACAGCTGCGTCAGCGGATAGAAGGCCGGATGGAAGAAGGCCAGGCCCGAGAGCGCGAGCAGGATGAAGGTTATACCCACTATCCAGTGAT
>CAIZHL010000307.1 GCA_903932755.1 uncultured beta proteobacterium | reverse complement strand
TCGTCGATCGAGACGAAGGTCGGCTCGCCGCCCATGGTCAGGCGCACGTCGTTTTTCAGCAGTTCGGCGTCGACCTGGTGGCCGAGGTCGAGCACCGCCTGCCATTGCGCCTCGGTATAGGGTTGCGTGACGCGCGGATCCTCGTGGATGCGCGTGACATGCATGGCGAAATCGAAATGCGCCTCGCATTTGTCGGTGCCGCCGATCACCGGCGCCGCCGAAGCGGGCATCGCGGTGCAGGCCAGCGGGATGTGGCCCTCGCCGGCGAGCAGGCCGGAGGTCGGGTCGAGCCCGATCCAGCCGGCGCCGGGGATGTACACCTCGGTCCAGGCGTGCAGGTCGGTGAAGTCGAAGGCGGTGCCGGAAGGGCCGTCGAGCGCCTTGACGTCGGCCTTCAGCTGGATCAGGTAGCCCGAGGCGAAGCGCGCCGCAAGGCCCAGGTGGCGCAGCGCCTGAACCAGCAGCCAGGCCGAATCGCGGCAGGAACCGCGTTTGAGTTCGAGGGTCTGCTCCGGCGTCTGCACGCCCGCTTCGAGGCGCACGATGTAGCCGACGTCACCCTGCACGCGCTGGTTGATGCCGACCAGCATGTCGATGGTGCGCATTTCCTTCGCCAGGAATTCCGTGCGCGTGCGCTTTAGCCAGTCGGCCAGCAGCGGCCCCGCCGGGTCGGCTTCGAGGTAGGGGCCGAGTTCGCGCTTGAGGCCTTCCGGATACTCGAAGGGGAAATTCTCGGCGAACTCCTCCATGAAGAAGTCGAAGGGGTTGATCACCGTCATGTCGGCCACCAGGTCGACGGTGATCGAGAGCGACTCCGCCTTCTCCGGGAAGACCAGGCGCGCGACCCAGTTGCCGAAGGGATCCTGTTGCCAGTTGAGGAAATGCCCGGCCGGTTCGACCTTCAGCGAGTAGCTGAGGATGGGCGTGCGGGCATGCGCCGCCGGGCGCAGGCGCACCTCGTGCGGGAACAGCGTGACGGCACGGTCAAAGCTGTAGCGGGTCTGGTGGTTGAGCGCAACGCGGATGGTCATCGGGTGCCGATCAGTTCAGGACGACGGTGAGAAAGCTTGGGTGGCGCCGTGCGCTCGGCATTCCGATTCGCATTGGAAGCGAGACGCGAAGACAAGCCGCAGACAGTGCTATTGCACGGCAAGGCGCAGTCGACAAAGTATCGGTTTCAATGCGGATCGGAATTACCACTGGATGTTCGGCAATTCGGCAAAAGCACGGCGTACGCCTTCGCCCCAGCTCTTGCGCAGGCTCAGCATGTAGGGATCGTTCTCGTCGAAGGTGCGCTGGTGGCCCAGTTGCAGCGATTCGCGGTTGTAGCAGGCAAGGTCGATCGGCATGCCGACCGAGAGATTGGAGCGCATGGTCGAGTCGAAGGACACCAGCACGCACTTGATGGCATCGTCCATCGCCGTTTCGGCGGTGATCACGCGGTCGATGATGGGCTTGCCATACTTGGTTTCGCCGATCTGGAAATAGGGCGTTTCCGGCGTCGCCTCGATGAAATTGCCTTCGGCATAGACCAGGAACAGGCGCTGGTGCTCGCCGGCGATCTGGCCGCCGATGATGAAATTGGCGCTGCCATCGACGTTGTTTTCCATCAGGTAGGGCCCGTCGCGGTGGCGCACTTCACGCAAGGCCTTGCCGACCAGTTCGGCAACGTCGTACATCGAGAACACGCTCATCAGGTTGGGCTCGGTGTTGTGCCGGATGGCCTGTTCCAGGTGGTTCATGGTGGCCTGGGTCACCGCCAGGTTGCCGGAGTTGACGACGACCAGCGCGCGGTCGCCGGGGCGTTCGAAGGTCTTCATCTTGCGAAATGTGGAAATGTTGTCCACCCCGGCGTTGGTGCGCGAATCCGACGCGAAGACAATGCCGGCGTCGATCATGGATGCAACGCAATACGTCATGGTTCTGTTTCCTCTGCAGTCATCAGGCCATCAATTGGCTGGAGGAAGTGATATTGAAGGATTGTGCCGCGGCCGGCAAGTTGCCGAACATGGCGGGGGGCAGTTCGTCGGTGGACCAGAAGTAGGTGGTGTTGATCAGGTCGCCCAGTTCGTAGATGCGCTCGAGGAAGTCGGAGAGGTATTCGTGCAGGCCGCGCGCGAAAATTCCGTCGATGCTGCCGTAGCGCAATTCGCCGCTGAGCAGGCCGCAACGGCGCAGCAGTTCGCTCGAGCGCGGACCGTTGATTTCCTGCACCAGGCGATTCACTTCGTTCATGCAGGCCGTCAGCGAGCGCGGCATGTCCGGGCGCAATATCAGCAGTTCGGCGACGCGGGTCGGCGTGATCAGGTCGCGATACACCTTGCGATAGGATTCGAAGCCGGAGACCGAGCGCAGCAGCGCGCCCCAGTGATAATAGTCGGCGGCGCCGCCGACGTCGCTCAGGCTGGGCAGCAGGATGTGGTATTTGACGTCGAGGATGCGCGCGGTGTTGTCGGCGCGTTCGAGGAAGGTGCCCAGGCGCAGGAAGCGGAAGGTGTCGTCGCGCAGCAGGGTGCCGTGGGCGATGCCGCGCGACAGATGCGAGCGTTCCTTGACCCATTCGAAGAAGGGCGAAATGCCGTCCTCGGCAATTCCTTCGGCGTGTATCTGGCGCATTTCCAGCCAGGTGTGATTCAGGGCTTCCCACATTTCCGAGGTGATCGCGCCGCGAATGGCGCGGGCGTTTTCGCGCGCGCTGAAAATGCTGTTGTAGATGCTGCCGGGGTTCTTCTCGTCCAGAGCCATGAAGTGCATC
>CAIZHL010000306.1 GCA_903932755.1 uncultured beta proteobacterium | reverse complement strand
TGGCGCGGCCGATCTACCGCCGGACCGCCGCCTACGGCCACTTCGGCCGCAGCGACATCGACTTCGCCTGGGAACGCAGCGATCAGGTCGCGGCGCTAAAGTCGGCGCTGGCGTGACGGCGACCGCCTCAGTCGATCACGCCATCCACGTAAAACCAGCGGCCGTCCTCGCGCAGGAAGCGGCTGAGCTCATGCATCCGCTGCGCGCGGCCGCCGATGCGGCAGCGGGCGACGAATTCCACCGTCGCGCTGTCGCCGTTTTCGGCACTGGCCTTGATTTCCAGCCCCAGCCATTTGGGTTTCGTTTCGGCGCCAAGATTCAATGCGGCGGGGCGCGTCGTGGCGTGCCAGGTGGCGAGCAGGTAGTCCTCCAGCCCGAGCACGTAGGCGCTGTAGCGCGAGCGCATCAGCGACTCGGCATCCGCGGCGGGGCTGCCCGCGTGCAGGCGGCCGCAGCAGTCCGCGTAAGAGAGCGGACGGCCGCAGGGACAAGGCTGCGGTGTTACGGACGCGCTTCGGGTTCGCTGGGCGGAAGACACTTGGCGCAGTCGGGGCGGCCGAAGGGAGAGATGTAACGCCACCAGATCCAGACCAGCAGCGGCAGCAGCGCGATCAGCGCGACGTCGCCCCAGCCCGGCTGCGCCAGGTCGCCCTGCCACCAGGCCACGGCGGCGCGGATGGCTTCGATCAGCAGCACCATGTAGGCGAAGCCGGCGCCAAGCAAGGCAACTTGCTTCACCCCGCGCTTCATCCCGCGCCCCGCTCGTACACCCATTGCAGCACGGCATCCTGCGCTGCCTGCGCGCCGCTTGCATTGGCGTGATTGACGAAGAAGACCACGATCCAGCGCCGCCCGGTTTTATCCAGCACGTAGCCGGCGATGCTGCGCACACCCTCCAGCGAACCCGTCTTGATGTGCGCCTGGCCGGCCACGCCGTTCTGCTTGAGGCGCTTTCTCATGGTGCCGTCGGTCGCGGTTACCGGCAGCGAGGCGATCAGTTCCGGCATCACCGCGCTGCGCCACGCCGCCTGCAGAAGGCGGCCCAGACCTTCGGCGGAAATCCGCTCGCGGCGCGAGAGGCCGGAGCCGTTTTCCAGCACCAGTTCCGGCACGCCCAGGCCGCGCGCATCGAGCCAGGCGCGGATCGCCGCATCGGCATCGGCGGCGCCGGCCGGGCGATGCCCCGCCTCCATGCCCAGCGTGAGGAAGAGCTGGCGCGCCATGACGTTGTTGGAAAACTTGTTGATGTCGCGCACCACCTCGGCCAAAGTCGGCGACGACAGCACGCCGACCGCACGCGCCTCGGCCGGCACCGCGCCGTCGCGGACGCCGCCGCTGAAGCTGCCGCCAAGTTCGGCCCACAACTGCTGGAAAACGCCGAGCACGAAGTGCGGATGATCCTGCACCGCGATGTTCCAGCGCTGCTCTTCGCAGGCCTGCGGGAAGACGCCGGTCAGCACCAGTCGCGTGTTCGGGCCATGACTGAAAACATCGGCGCGCAGCCTTTCCTTCCAGTCGCCGCAGCCGTTGCCGTTGCCCAGGGTGATCTGGTTGACCAGGTCGAGGTTCGCCGGCGCCGGCTCCATGGCGACCAGCAGTTTCCGGTTTGCCGGATCGGGCACCAGTTGCAGCGTGACCGCCTTGAAGTTCAGCAGCAGGGCGTCGGGAGAAACGTTGTAGGGCCGCATCGGCTGCGCGTCGAAGCGCCCTGGATCGCTGCCGTTGGCGGCAAACGCGCTGCGGTCGAGCACCAGGTCGCCGCGAATTTCGCGGATGCCGCGCGCGCGGATCTGCCGCAGCAGGCGGCCGAACTGGTCGTAGGTCAGCTTGGGATCGCCGCCGCCCTTGAGGTGCAGGTCGCCCGTCAGTACGCCGTCATTGATCGTGCCGGCGGCATAGGCCTCGGTCTTCCAGACATAGGCCGGGCCCAGCAGATCGAGCGCGGCATAGGTGGTGACCAGCTTCATGGTCGACGCCGGGTTCAGTGCGGTGCGGGCGTTCACTGCGAGGCGCGGCTTGCCGGCGTCGACTTCGGCAACCCAGAGCGCGGTCGCCCCCTGCGGAATGCCGGCACTCTTCAGCGCCTGGGCCACCGGCGCGGGGAAGTCGCTGGCATGCGCGGACGCGGCGGGCAGAAGACACAGGCAAAACAGGGCGGGCAGCAGTTTTCGCATGGGTCCGATCTTATAGAATCGGCGCACAAAAAAGGGAGTCACCACATGAGCACGCGCATCGCCGTACCCTTGCCCAAGGCCTACCTGCTGTTGAACCACGGCCCCACCGTACTGGTTTCCAGCGCCCACGGCGGCCGGCAAAACGTGATGGCCGCGGCCTGGAACATGGCGCTGGATTTCGATCCGCCCAAGGTGGCGGTGGTGATCGACAAGGCCACGCTGACGCGCGAACTGGTCGAGGCGTCGGGCGAATTCGTGCTCAGCGTGCCGTCGCGGCAGCAGGCCGCCCTGACGCTGGCGGTCGGCACGCAGTCGGGGCGCGAGGGCGACAAGCTTCAAAAACTCGGCGCTGGCGGGACGGCGGCAAGCATCGTCGGCGCGCCGCTGATCGAGGGCTGCCTGGCCTGGCTGGAATGCCGCGTGATTCCCGAGCCGCACATCGAGCAGGCCTATGACCTGTTCCTGGCCGAAGTGGTCGCCGCCTGGGCCGAACCGGAGGTGTTCTCCGGCGGCCGCTGGCACTTCCCGGACGAACAGCGGCGCAGCATCCACTACCAGGCCGGCGGCAACTTCTTCGCCACCGGCGAGGCCTTCGAGGTCTGAGCGCCGGCTAGTCAG
>CAIZHL010000305.1 GCA_903932755.1 uncultured beta proteobacterium | reverse complement strand
GTGTTGATGTTGTCGAAGGCCTCGGCCTCGTCGTCGAAGTCTACTTCCACCACGTTCAGCGAGGCATGCCAGAGTCCCACCTTGCGTTCGCCCGCGGCAAGAAAGGCGTCGAGCTTCGGCAGCAGTTCGCGCCGCGCCAGGCAGAATGCCCGGTGCACCGTGCCGCCGGCGCGGGCCACGGCGAGTTCGGCCTGGTCCGCCATGAGCGCGGCGTGCAGTCGCGGCACCAGATCGACCGGCAGGAAGGGCGAATCGCAGGGCACGGTCAAAATCAGCGGCGTGGTGGCTTGGGCCAGCGCGGCGTGAAGTCCGGCCAGCGGGCCGGCGAAATCGGGGATCGTGTCCGGCAGCACCGGGCAGCCGAATGCGGCGTAACGCGCCAGGTTCCGGTTGGCATTGATCAGCACGTTGTCCACTTGCGGACTGATCCGTTCCAGCACCCACTGCACCATGGGCCGACCCTGCAGGTCCTGCAAACCCTTGTCGACGCCGCCCATGCGCCGGCCCCGACCGCCGGCGAGGATCACGCCGGTGATGTCCGCCCGGGTCACGGCAACATTCTCCAGACCATGGAAACGCCGTCCAACAGCAGGTCGCCGATGTCGGCATCGAGCACGGTGCCGCGTTCGCGCTGGCGCCGGCTGCGTTCGCGTTCGGTGAGCAGGACCGCTTCGGCGAGCGCCGTCGGATCGGTCGGCGCGGCTTGTTTGACCGCGGCGCGGTGGTAGCCGGCCAGTGCCTGCTCGACCGCCTGCGGGTCGAGGATCGCGATCGGCGCGCGGCAGTGGCTGCAGGCGCTTTGTTTGCGGATGTCGACCGGTGCGCCGCAACCGGTACAGCGCACCACGGCGATGCGGACGCTGATCTCCCTGATCTCGGCGCCGCTCAACTGGCGCACGAAGCCCTTTTCGATCATGAACTGGGCAAAGTTGATGAAGCGGCCGTGCTGGCCGCAGCGCTGGTAGTTGAACAAGCCGCTCTTGACCCGATCCTGCGACTGGATCAGGCCTTCGTTGCAGCGCGGGCAGCGCAAGGGGCTGGCCAGCGGCAGGCGCTGGTCGTCGCCCCGTTCGTGGATCAGCTTGAACAGGTCGATCACGCCGGCCGGCGCCAGGTGCAGGCTTTCGTAGTCGTCGAACCAGATGCCCTGGCAGGTGAAGCACAGGTCGAGCTCGACTTCGCCGGTGAGCTTGCGCGGGAAGCGATGCGCGCTCATCGGCGCGCGGCAGGAAGGACAAGCAGGTAAGGACATCGCGATCAGAACACCAGCGTCGCCCATTCCGGATCGAGCGCGCGATCGACGAAGGCGCTGGCCGCAATGGTGCCGCCAAATTCCGGGATCAGCGCCTCGTCCTTGGCGACCAGCGCACCCATGGCCATGGCGCAGGCGCGCAGGCTGACGCCGAGGTTGGTGGCCTGGCGCATCATCTGGTAGATCGAGGTCTCGGTGCCGGGCCAGGGCCGCAGGCCGTCGGCGACACCGGTCACCAGCAGGCGCACGGCGGGGCCGGCAAAATGGATTTCCACCTCGCAATCGAAGGCCGCGGCCGCGGCCGCGTGCACGAAGGGCGTGGCGCACAGTTGCGGGCGCTCGGGTGTCGCCGACCAGAGCAGAATGGCGAGCTTTTTCCGGTGCCGGTCGGCGCTCATTCGATCTCCGCCTCGGGTTCGATGCGCCGGATGTGGGCGCGATAGTCCACCGCATCCACCAGCCGCGCGCGCTCCGTTTCCCAGGCGGTGGCCCGGCCGCGCGCCATCCAGCCGGCGCCGTAGGGATCGCGATTGAGAACGTCCGCCCTTTCCTCGGCGGCCTCGTTGGCTTCCTGCAGCACGAAGGACAGCGGGGCATGCACGGCAAGCACGGTCTTGGCGCATTCGACCGTGCCCAGGCCGCGGCCGCGCTCGACCTCTGCACCCTTGGGCTTGGCGGTGAAGGCGATGATCTCGCCGGCGAGGAAAATGCCGAAAGCCGTGGCGCCGATCACCACCTCTTCAGCCTCGCACCGCACCCACATGTCGTGATCGGGATCGTAGAGCAGGCCGTCGGGCACGGCGCCGCGGAAGGGCGTGCGGCTCAAGGGACTACCATCCCCCCGGCCCCCAGCCCAGGGCAGGGGGTGACGGCAGTTCGCCGCTGCGCGGCTCCGGATCATTGGCTGGCGCCGCCTTGGGGCGGCCCGGCGGCGGCGCCGGTGTCACCTACAAGATCCTCTATAACGATGCAGTCGCGATGACCGGAGGCCAGCCTGTCGATGGCCAGTTGAGCGTACCGAAAATCGCGCATCAACTGACCGCGGAGGGGGTTCATCAAATCGTCGTCGTCACCGACGGCAGCGAGCGCCACTACGGCATCGCGGATCTGCCACATGGCGTCACACTGCGTCATCGCGACGATCTGGATCTGATCCAGCGCGAATTGCGCCAGCATCCGGGCGTCTCGGCATTGATTTACGATCAGACCTGTGCCGCCGAAAAACGCCGACGCAGGAAGCGCGGCACCTTTCCCGATCCGCAGCGCAGGGTCTTCATCAACCAGGCTGTGTGCGAAGGCTGTGGCGATTGCGGCAAGCAATCCAATTGCTTGTCCGTGATTCCCGTGGAAACAGAATTTGGTCGCAAGCGCGCCATCGACCAATCAGCCTGCAACAAGGATTTTTCCTGCCTCAAGGGTTTTTGTCCGAGTTTCGTGACCGTCGAGGGCGGTCGCTTGCGCAGGGGCAAGGAAGC
>CAIZHL010000304.1 GCA_903932755.1 uncultured beta proteobacterium | reverse complement strand
CGACTGCCGGAAACCGCGGTGACCTCGGTCATGGTCATCAGGCGGATGTTGCGGTTCTGCTTGATCCGGCGCAGGTTGATTTCCAGCCCGCAGGTCGGATGGCACATCTTCGGAAAGTAGCGGTAGAGCCGCGCCGTGCGGCCACCGAGGACGGGGGTCTTTTCGACCAGGATCACCTGCTTGCCGCATTCCGCGGCTTCGAGCGCCGCCGTCATGCCGCTGATGCCGCCGCCTACGACCAGTATCGTCTGGTTGGTTGCAATTGAAGCCGTCACTTCGAGCTCCCGGTTAGTTGTTTCAGCAGCTCGCGATTTTATCGGTTGCGACTGCGTGCACCTTTGCAATCTTCCAATGTTTCAATAGAAAAGCTGAATGCGCCGCAGCAATCGCCGGGGTCGCCATCCGGAATTGCGCTAGGCGGGTGTCCCCACATTGGTGAGCTGGCGAATTTCGAAGCTCAGGTCCGCCAAGTCGGCGAGGATCCAGGTTGCGGATGGCGCACCGAGGCCGGCGACGGTACCGGGATTGACCAGCCAGGTCAGGCCGCCCTTGACGTTGGCTTGCTGCCTGACTTCGGTTTCGTGGCTGTGGCCGCAGCAGACCAGGTCGTAGTCCCCGGTGCAGGCCATGCCGTGGCCGATGTGCGGGTAGTGGGTGAGGAAAATGCGTCGGCCGCCCATCTTCAGGGTTGCATCCTGACCGTAATAGTGCAGCTGGTCGTCGGAATTGTGCGCGATGCGGGCGATCGATACCGGATCGCCGAGGTTGTTGCCGTGCACGGCGTGGATCGGCAGGCCGAGCTTCAGCGAGGCGCGCAAGGTATTGCCGCCGATGATGTCGCCGCAATGGATCACCGCTTCGGCGCCCTCGGCCATGGCCGCGGCAACCGCCGCCGCCATCATCGGGCCGCGGTCGTGGCTGTCGGAGAGGATGCAGATTCTCAAGGCGCCGCTCCGGGCTGAAAGCCGAAGAGCTGGTCGAGGCGCATCTCGCGGATCAGTGCATCTGCAGCCGCCTGCCCGTGTTCACGAATCACTTCGGCAATGATCAGGCGCGCGCCCTGGCGGTTGTATCCGCCGCCGAAACCGGCCTGGGTATCCAGCAGCTCGCGGGCCTTTTCCAGGGTCATATGATGACCGGGCCGTGATAGTCCTCGTCCGGAGTCGAGGCCTGCTTCTGCGCTGCTTCGGGCAATGCCGCTGCGCGGGTGGCATGGTGGTCGGCCTGCAACTGCAGCAGGTTGGTGACGCAGTCGCCGAGATTGTCGTAGACATCGCGGCCGGTACCGAATATCTCGTTCTCCGAGTAGAAGAACTGACAGCGGAAGCGCTGATCGCCTACCTTGGCGACAATAAACTCAGCGCCCAGTCCGCTCCAGTAGAGCGCAGGGCAGGGCGACGGTTCCTTGTCGTCGGGGGCCAGCAGCAGCTCGACTTCGGCCGCCTGCACGGAGATCAGGCGGTTATAGCGCTCGAACAGAATCTGGTTGACCAGTTGGAATTCGTTATCGGTGAAATCGGGGATGTTCATGGGGTTCCTTTTCCAGCAGTGTCCTGCGCCCTTTGCTGCAGGGCGCTAACTCTACAGTGGCGGCCTGAGGTCGGACAATCACTGTTGCTTATCGAAAAATAGAAATTATCCCCTTGTACAGGGACTGACCTTATCGTCAGAATATCGGAACTTTCTAATGTTCCTGCCGGGACCCACGACGACTGCCACTGATGCAAGCCGCCACAGCAACCACTCCGCCGCTGCAGGAAATCAAGACCACGACGTGTTACATGTGCGCCTGCCGCTGCGGCATCCGCGTGCAT
>CAIZHL010000303.1 GCA_903932755.1 uncultured beta proteobacterium | reverse complement strand
AGCGCCCATCCTCTCCACTTCATCATCATAGTGTCTCCTCCAGAGTTTGATGAATTTACTGCTGAAAAAACGATTGCTGCTTTATTGTTTTTGTACGTCGATGTAGTTTTTCACGCCCGGATTGGGTTTGTCCAGCCCGAATTGATAGCCTAGCGACACATAGTGGAAACGGGCATTGGTGTAGTCCTCGTGAAGCGCGAAGCCGAAGTTATACACCTTGTCGGCAACAATGGCATGGTCGCCCTTGCCGCCGCCGGCCATGCTTCGCTCGAAGATGACCACCCATTTGTTGCCTTCCTTCTTGCCCTCGGCTTTGAGCTGACTCTTGCCGCCGTCCATGTGGCGCTCGCTGTCCACCCAGCCGTCGACAGGCGACAGCCCCTTGCCGCTGCGGTACTGGATCAGGTCCATGAACTTGCCGCCGGCCAGGTCGGCACCGGTGATGTATTTCGTCTTCTTGTCATCCTTGGCATCCTTCATGGTGCGCAAGTCGACATGGCAGGTACTCCAGCAGCCGTTCAGTTCGCTTCCATCGACCGTTCCGCCGCCGTCGAACATCATGGTGAGCTTGACTTCGTTCTTCGGGTCCAGTTTCTTGTCGCCGTTTTTCGGCGGCACCCACTCGAAGCGGAAATAAATCTTGCTGCCGTCATGGGTCGCCTGGAAAGTCATCGGGACGAAGCCGACCTTGCCTGCCGGTGGGTTCGGTTCCATCACGGTCTTCGACACACCCACCGGCTTGCCGGCGACGATCGCGGCACCGACTTCGTTGGCGTCACCTTCGTGACACTTGGCGCAGGCACGCTTTTTATCGATGATGTCGGCAGCGGACGAATGGTCGGCCTTGTTCATCACCCACTCCAAACCGGCCTGGCCCGGATAGAAGACCTTGATCTGGCGCGTCGGTACCTTGCTCCAGTCCATTGCCTTGACCGATCCCCCGGCAGCAGCAGGCGCGATCTTGGCTTCCGATTTTTCTGCTGCTTCGGCCTTGGCCACCGGCTTGCTTGCCTCGGCGACTGCAACCGGCGCGGCGGCAACGACTGCGGCGGCTGCCGCGGGTGCGGCACTGGCCGGCTTGGCGGCAACTGGCGGGGCTCCGACGGTATCGCTCTTTGGCGCTGTAGGAGTTTCTGCCGGTGCCGGCGGCGGCGAAGTGCTTGCAGCGGCTGCGCCAGTCGGGGCTTGTCCGCCTTCCAGCAAATGATGCACCGGTTTGTGCGCGATGCCCTTGTGGCAGTCGATGCAGGTCTTGCCGTCCATGACGGCGCCTTCATGCTTGACGACCGAGCGATCCTTTTGCTTGGTGGTGTCCATCTTGTCGAACTTGTGGCAGTTCCGGCATTCCTTGGAATCCGTTTCCTTCATGTGCGCCCAGACGCGCTTGGCCATCGTCAGGCGATGGGCCTCGAATTTTTCCGGAGTATCGATGGTGCCCAGAATTTCGCCGATGACATCCTTGGAGGCGAAGACTTTTTGTGTGAGCTTGCGCGCGTAGTCGAAGGGTTCCTTGCTGCTGGCAACGTGGCAATCGGCGCAGCCGACGCTGGTACCGGTGCGGTTGCTGTAATGCACGGTCTTCTTCAACTCCTCGTAAGGAGTCTTCATGGTGTGGCAGGACAGGCAGAACTCGGTTCGGTTGGTGTATTCCATACCGGTATTGAGGCCGCCCCAAATGAAGATGCCGCCCAGCACGCCGATCACGATCATGCGCAACAGGGAACATTTCGGCGGGTTCAGAAGGCATTTGAAAAAGCCTTCCTTGCATTCTGCTTTTTGAGTTTCGTCTGCCATCTTACGAATCCAATTGGTCCGCTTGCCAACGAAGGCAATACATTTGTTTTCGAGTCAATGGAAATGGCAAGAAATGACAGCGCGCCGATTGGCGTCCGCTGATAGCTTGCCTGTCCCCCTTCAATGCAACGTCAAACTAGCGTCACTATTGCTTGTAAGGAGATTATTGCAGGCCGCGTCAAGCTTATCGAGTAAAAAAAATGATTGCCCCATTGGAGCAGGCTATTTTTCAGGTCAAGTACTGCGCCCGCAATGCGCGGCGGAGAGATTCGCCGGCATGCAAAACGGCGCATGGATTGCACCGTGCGCCGTTGCTATCGCCGTATCGCCAGCGCCGACTTTTTATCGGCGCGTACTGGCGATCCCTATTCCATCGCCTCGTACAGCGGTAGCGTGAGGAATTCCGGATAGTTGTCGGCCAGCGACATCTCCTCGAAAATCTTCGCCGCCTGGTCGTATGTTTCAGTCTTCTCGCCCTGGGCTGTCACGACCGCTTTAACCTTGGCCAGTTCCTCGGGAATGATGCCGCGCACCATTTCGGCGGTGACCTTGCGTCCGTCATCCAGCTTGCCTTTGGGTGAAACCACCCATTGCCAGATCTGCGAGCGGCTGATTTCCGCCGTCGCCGCATCTTCCATCAAGTTATGGATGGGCACGCAGCCATTGCCGGCGAGCCAGCTGCCGAGGTAATGGATGCCGACGTTGATGTTGTTGCGCACGCCGGT
>CAIZHL010000302.1 GCA_903932755.1 uncultured beta proteobacterium | reverse complement strand
CGTCCGCCAGGTGCAGCACGAGGTTGGCGGCGCAACGCTGGCAGCGCGAGATCCAGTCGCAGGGCGGACAGGCCAGCACCGGCGCATAGCCGCGCCGGTTGAGGAAGACCAGGCTTTGCTCGCCGCGCTCGAGGCGCAACTGCAGGCCGGCCAGCAGCGCCGCGGAAAGTCCTTCCTGCAGTTTCTCGCGCCGCGTGTCGACGATGCGCACCACGGGCATGGCCTCGGCCACCGCGCGCTCGGGCAGTTCCAGCAGGCGATAGCGGCCCGTCGCGGCGTGATGGAAAGTTTCCAGCGAAGGCGTGGCGGAGCCGAGCACGACCGGGATGTTCAATTGGTGCGCGCGCCAGATCGCCACATCGCGCGCCGAATAGCGCAGGCCTTCCTGCTGCTTGAAGGAGGCGTCGTGCTCCTCGTCGACCACGATCAATTGCAGGCGCGGCAGCGGCATGAACACGGAGAGCCGGGTGCCGAGCACGATGTCGGCGTCACCCGCGAGCGCTTCGAGGAAACCGCGCGCGCGCGCCGCATCGGCCATGCCGCTGTTGGCGCAGACCACATGCGCGGCGGGGAAGCGCGCCGCGACGCGGCCTTCCAGCTGCGGCGTGAGGGCGATCTCGGGCACCAGCATCAGCGCCTGGCCGCCACGGGCGAGGACGGCATCGATGGCACGCAGATAGACCTCGGTCTTGCCGCTACCGGTGACGCCGTGCAGCAGCATGACGTGGAAGCCGGCCTGGTCGAGGATGGCCGACACCGCCGCCTGCTGTGCTGCCAGCAGCTCCGGCAATGGCCGGGAAGAAATCATGTCTGCGGCGTCAGCGTCGGGGACGGTATCCCTTGCGGGCGACACAGGCGGTACGGCTCCCGACTTCCCGGTCGGCGCCTTGATGCGCGGCTTGCTGATGCGAGGCAGTTTGCCGCGGCGCAACATCGGCGGCAGGGCGAAGGACGTCACTTCACCGAGCGGGGTCTGGTAGTAGCGCGCGCAAAATTCGCAGAGCGCCAGCCACTCGGCAGGCAGGGCCGGCATGTCGCGCAGGATGGCGGCAACCTGTTTTAGTTTCGCGTCCGGATGCTCGCTCGCCACCGCCAGGCCGACGACCACTCCGGTGCGCAATCCGGTGCCGAAAGGCACGCTCACCCGCCGGCCGATATCGCCTTCTCCCGCATCCGGCGCGAGGTAGTCGAACAACCTCGGCAGGGGCAGATCAAGGGCGACGCGAACGATGTTCATGCCGGCTCAGATGGTTGCGGATCAATGCTCGAGAAAACTTTGGCATAAGCCCTCAACCTGTTGCTGTAAATAAGAAAATTGCTTACCCACAAATTCTGTGGATAACTTTGTGAGTAAGGACGCGGCGAAGGCCCTAAGTGACCGTCCGGCAAGGGCCTTTTCATCTTTGTGCAATAATTGAACAAAATAATATCGTTCAAAAACAGTAGGTTATTAATGTTCGCCAGATGAATCCGGGATTCTTGCGGAAACTACTGGGCTTGAAGGCTTTCTGTGAGTAAGTCAACAGGCGGAGGCGTTTTTTGCTCCCTCCCGCAAGCCTTGCGGGACGGCCTTTTTCAAGCCGGAAGGGGGTGCGGACCACGCCCCCCTTGGCCTAAAAAATTAGCCCCGCGCAAAACCGCGCCGGCTGTGGCTGTGCACGGTGTCAACCAGAATTTTTACGTTTTCCGGCGGGGTGAACTGGGAAATTCCGTGGCCGAGATTGAAGACGTGACCTCCGGATTTCCGGCTTTCCTCCGCATCGCTGCCGAAGCTGTCCAGCACCCTCCGCGCTTCGGCTGCCACCTTCTCGGGCGAAGCGAACATGGCCATCGGATCGAAATTGCCTTGCAGTGCAACACGGTCGCCGACGCGACGACGCGCTTCGCCAAGATCGGTGGTCCAGTCAAGACCTACCGCATCGCAGCCGATGTCGGCGATGGACTCGATCCATTGCCCGCCCCCCTTGGTAAACACGATGCTGGGTACGCGCTCGCCATCGGCGACCCGTGTCAGGCCGGCGACGATGCGTTGCATGTAGGCGAGCGAGAACTCGCG
>CAIZHL010000301.1 GCA_903932755.1 uncultured beta proteobacterium | reverse complement strand
TTCATTTCCGACGTCCATCTCGGCACCCGCGGCTGCCAGGCCGATCGCCTGGTCGACTTCCTGCGCGACTACGAGAGCGACAACCTGTTCCTGGTCGGCGACATCATCGACTTCTGGGCGATGAACCGCGGCATCCACTGGACCCCGGCGCAGAACACCATCGTGCAGAAGATCCTGCGCCGCGCCCGCCACGGCCAGCGCGTGATGTTCATTCCCGGCAACCACGACGAGGCGATGCGCGAATACGACGGCGTTTCCTTCGGCGACATCGAGGTCAGGCTCGAACACATCCACCTCGCCGCCGACGGCAAACGTTACTTGCTGCTGCACGGCGACGAATTCGACCAGGTGACGCGCTACCACCGCTGGCTGGCGGTGCTCGGCGACATGGGCTACAACCTGCTGGTGCGGGTGAACGCCACGCTGTCGCGCCTGCGCCGCCTGCTGCGCCGCCCCGGCTACTGGTCGCTGGCGGGCTTCGCCAAGAGCCGCGTCAAGCGCGCCGTCTCCTTCATCTTCGATTTCGAGGATTCGCTGATCCATGCCGTGCGCGAACGCGGGCTGGACGGCGTGATCTGCGGCCACATCCACAGCGCGGCGCTGCGCGAAGTCGACGGCGTGACCTATGTCAATTGCGGCGACTGGGTGGACAGCTGCACCGCCATCGTCGAACACCACGACGGCCGCCTCGAACTGGTCCACGCCTGGCAGCCCGTCGCCGTGCCGGACGCCGCACCGCGCAGCGCCGTGTCGCCAGCACCGAGTTTTGATGATCTGCCGCAGGCCGGAGTCGCCGTCGGCCGCGGTGCAATAGGGCTGTAATAATTTTTTGGGGGTTCACGGGCTAGACTGCGCGCCACGTTCCTGCCGGCACCAAGCCCATGGCCCAGCAAATCACCCTGAAACTGGAAGTCGCCGAAGACCGCCACGGCGTTCTGCAACGGCACCCGGCACTGGCCGCGGCAAGCGGCCGCGAACAGCACCACCTGGTCAGCATCTACTACGACACCGGACGCATGGCCCTGCGCCGCGCCGGCATCCTGCTGCGCCTGCGCAAGCAAGGCACGACCTGGCAGCAGACGGTCAAGCGCCAGGACGAGTCCGATGGCGGCCTGACCCGGCGGCCGGAATGGCAGGCGCCCTACCTCAACCATTTCGACTTTTCGCATGTCGATGATGCCGAGCTGCGCGACTGGCTGCAGCGCGACAAGCTCGCCGGCTGCCTCAGCGCGGTATTCGAGACCAATGTGCGCCGCACCGTCTGCCAACTTGATCCGGGGGCGGGAACCCGCATCCTGGCCAAGCTCGACCGCGGCTGGATCGCCTCCAACGGTCGCCGCGAGACGATTTCCGAACTCGAGCTGCAACTGCTTTCCGGCAGCGTCGATAGCCTTTACACCCTGGCCCTCGAACTGGCAAAGCGCCAGCCGCTACCGCCCCTGCTGCTGTCCAAGGCGGAACGCGGCTACCGGCTGTTCCACAACACCCCGCAGTAGCCGGTCAAGGCCGGCAAGGTGGCGATCGACGCCCTGGATTCGCCGCTTGCGGCATTCCGCCTGATCGCGCTGGATTGCCTGTCGCACCTGCAACTCAACCACGCCGGCGCGGCGCACAGCGACGATGCCGAATACGTCCATCAGATGCGCGTCGCCACGCGCCGCCTGCGCGCCGCGATGCGCATGTTCGGCCCGGTGCTGCCCGCCGGCTTTGCCGAGCAACTGGTGCCGCCGATGCGCGAGCTGATGGCAGCGCTCGGCCGGGCACGAGACCTTGACGTACTGATGGCCGAGATCGTCGCCCCGGTCGCCGCCGCCCTGCCCGACGAGCCGCGCCTGACCGATCTGGCCAGCGCCATCACCAACCGCCTGTACGACGCCCGCGGCGCCATCCGCCACACCCTGCGCCAGCCTGCCTACGGCCAACTGCTGCTGACCGCCGCCGGCCTGCTGCAGGGCGCGCCCTTCATCGAGCCGCCCGGCGCAACCGAGACGCCGTCGCTGCTGCAGTTCGCCGACCGCCGCCTGCGCCGCCTGCTGAAGAAGATCCTCGAACTGGCGGCCGCCGCGCGCCCGGAAAGCCCGCCCTCGCTGCACGAACTTCGCATCGGCATCAAGCGACTTCGTTATGCCATCGAGTTCTTCGGCCCGATGATTCCCGGCAAGTCCGGCGCCACGGTGATCAAGCGGCTTGCCGGGCTGCAGGAAGAACTTGGCCAGCTCAACGACCTGGCCAGCGCCGGCACCCTGCTGATGGTCTGTGCCGGCCGCGACCCGCACCTGCGCGAAGCTGTGACCCTGATCGGCGGCTGGCACGGCCCGCGCCACGCCGCCCTGCTCGCCGACATTCCCGACAAGCTGAAGCGGATTCGCGGCCTCGATTTGCCGCGGCTGGACCAGAATTAAGGCTAGAAAACAAACCGGGGTGCCGGTGAAGGTCAAATCCCAGCTCAGTGCCGGCGCCAGCGTTGCCGACCTGCTCGGCGCCGCGGACTGGCCGGACAGCCCCGGCACCATCATCCTGGTCAGCCACCAGCCTGCGCTGGGTCGCCTGGCCGCATTGCTGCTGGCGGGGGCGGAGGCCGACTGGAGCATCAAGAAGGGCGGCATCTGGTGGTTCACCAATCGCGTGCGCCACGACGAAACGCAGACCATCCTGCGTGCCGTGCATAACCCCTGAGCTGTTTGCCGCGGAGAGCTTCCCGCTTATTCGCCGAAGGCCTGGCGCACAGCGCCGGCGATGGCTTCGGCCTGCCCGAGCACGATCCCGCTCTCGCGCCCTTCCACCATCACCCGCAACAAGGGCTCGGTGCCGGAGGGCCGCAGCAGTACCCGCCCCTTGCCAGCCAGCGTGGCCTCGGCCGTCTTGACCGCAGCCTTGATGCCGGCGTCGGCGGCCCAGTCGAAACCGGCGGGCATCTTCACGTTGATCAGCTTCTGCGGATAGAGCGTCAGGTCGGCACAGGCTTCGGCCAGGGTTTCATTGGCGGCGCGCAGCGCGGCAAGCACCTGCAGCGCTGCGATGATGCCGTCGCCGGTGGTGTGGCGATCGAGGCAGATGATGTGTCCGGAGTTTTCGCCGCCGAACAGCCAGCCCTGTTCCTGCATCATTTCCAGCACGTAGCGGTCGCCCACTTTGGCGCGGCCGAGCGCGATGCCCAGGCGGCCCAGCGCGTGCTCGAAGCCGAGGTTGCTCATCAGCGTGCCGGCGACTCCCGACACGGGCTGGCTGCGCGCGCGCTGGCGGGCAATCACGTAAAGCAGCTGGTCGCCGTCGTAGAGCGTGCCGGCGGCATCGACCATGACCAGGCGGTCGCCGTCGCCGTCGAGCGCGACGCCGCAGTCGGCATGGCTTTCCAGCACAGCACGGCGCAGCGCAGCTGGAGCGGTGGCGCCCACGTCCTTGTTGATGTTGAGGCCGTTCGGCGTGCCGCCAACGCCGACTATTTCGGCGCCGAGTTCGTGGAACACGCTGGGCGCCACGTGGTAGGCGGCGCCGTGGGCGCTATCCACCACGATCTTGAGCCCGCGCAGGTCGAGGTCGTTGGGGAAGGTGCTCTTGCAGAATTCGATGTAGCGACCGGCGGCGTCATCGACGCGACGCGCCTTGCCCAGCTTGGC
The DNA here is from genome assembly GCA_903932755.1 of uncultured beta proteobacterium. Classification (GTDB taxonomy): domain Bacteria; phylum Pseudomonadota; class Gammaproteobacteria; order Burkholderiales; family Rhodocyclaceae; genus Sulfuritalea. Next base: position 1 of record CAIZHL010000301.1, on the reverse strand, counting down.
C
>CAIZHL010000300.1 GCA_903932755.1 uncultured beta proteobacterium | reverse complement strand
GTGGCCGCCAGCGCCACCAGCCCCTGGCTCGCCGTGTCGCCGGCGCCGACTTTGTAGCCGAAGAGCGCGACCAGCGGCAGGGCGATGCCGGCGGCCAGCGCGAGGTTGAACTTGGTGACGAAATTCCAGACGCCGAAGTAGGCGCCGGCGCCGGCTCCCGCTGCCGCGCGTCCGGCGTGGCGGCCCGCAGTCCGCAGCTCGGCCAGTAGGTCGGCCAGCAGGGCCGGCGGCAGCGCCAGTTCGGCGCCCAGCGCGGCGCCGCTGGCGGCGCAGATCAGGGCGAAGGCGATGCCGTCGCCGGCTTCGAGCAGGAAGGCCCAGACGAAGCTCGCGATCGCCAGCACCATGCTCGCCATCCAGGCGCGCACCTTGCCTTGGCGGCGGGCGAGCGCAACCCAGCCCGGCAGGGCGATGCCGCCGCAGACGAAATAGATGACGAGGAACAGCCCCTGCCATTCCTGCAACTGCAGCACGTCGGCGATGAAGAACAGCACCAGCGTGGCGGGAATCGCCGAGGCGATGCCGCCGACGGCGAGCACGATCAGCAGGCGGCCGAAGCGCGGGTCGTCGAAGACGGCAAAGAGCGGCAGGCGCGGCGACGAGTCGTCCGCCGTTGCCGCCGCCGGCGGTGCGCCGGCGAAAGTGGCCAGCGCGGCCACGGCCAGGATGGGCACGAAGAGCCAGCCCAGATGCCGCAGCGCCGTCGCGGCATCGTTGGCCAGCAGCGAGGGCAGGGCGGCGGCGACCACCACGCCGCACAGCGCGAAGACTTCGCGCGCGGCGGTGACGCGCACGCGCTCCTGCGGGGTTTCGCCGATCTCGGCGCCCCAGGCGTGATAGTTGATGGTGGCCAGGCTGAAGCCGATGAAGGTCAGCGCCAGGGTCAGCACCAGCCACACCACACCTCCGTTAGAGGGCGGCGCCAATAGCGCGGCCAGCCCCAGCGCCAGCGCCGGCAGGGCGAAGGCGATCAGGCGCCGGCGGTTGCCCAGCCGGTCGCTCCACTGGCCCAGCAGCGGGTCGATCAGCGCGTCGGCGAAACGCGTCAGCAGCAGCACGGCGCCGACCAGGGCCAGCGGCAGGCCGACGCTGTCGGCATACAGTTGCGGCACATGCACGTAGAGCGGCAGGGCGGCGAAGGCCAGCGGAAAGCCGAGCGCGCCGTAGGCCACCATCTGCCGCGTCGGCAGGGTTGCGGCAACCATCAGCCGAGGCCGAGCAGGCGCGTGCGCAGGGCCGGTTCGCGGGTGCGCGGATCGAGCCAGATGGCGAAGAAGGCACGGGCGAATTCGACGTCGTCGATGCGCCCGGTGAGCTTGCCCTGGTGGTAGAACTCGGCGCCGCGCTGCGGCAGGTGCAGGCCGTGGATCACGTCGTCAGTGCGCACGTCGGGAAAGACCCGCTCCAGCTCGAGCTTCCAGCGCGCCAGGCGCACCTCGTCGGCGCTGCCCAGGCGCTGCATCTCCTCGATGCTGGCCTGTACCAACCTGCCCGATGGAATGTCGCGGGCATAGCGCAGTTCCAGCGCATAGGGCTGGCCGGCCTGCCAGCGTCCGTCCGGCGCCCACAGGCTGGCCTGATAGAGGCGGAAGCCGAACCAGCGCATCTCGCCCTGGCCCTGTATGCGCCAGTCCGGCGGCAACACCGTGCCGGCCGCCGCGACCAGGCCGGCGGCGAGGAGGGCGACTACGCCGGGCAGCCAGTTGAGCGCCCTCAACGGGGGCAAGCGCAGGGTACGGGCGACAAGCTTCATCTCGTCATCCCGGGCTTGACCCGGGATCCAGAAACGGCGGCCGACTGGATTCCGGCGTGCGCCGGAATGACGGGAATTTGAGCCTCATGTGCGCGGTTTTTCCAGCAGGAACTGGTACACGTCGGTGGCGCCGGAGCGGAAGCCCGCTTCGCAATAGGCCAGGTAGAAACGCCACAGGCGGCGGAAGCGTTCGTCGAAACCCTGCGCCGCGATCTGCGGCCAGGCGGCCTCGAAATCACGATGCCAGTGCGCCAGGGTGCGCGCGTAGTCGCCGCCGAAGGCGTGGCGGTCGAGCACGGAAAAGTCGGCGCCGGCGGCACGGCGATCG
>CAIZHL010000299.1 GCA_903932755.1 uncultured beta proteobacterium | reverse complement strand
TGGACAGCCTCCCCCCCGATCCACGGGCCGCTTTGCACAGCGGCCCGGCTACGGCGGCGCAAAGCAGTGCTTTGCGAAACCCCGCCTCCGCCCCCCCTCCCGGGGAGGGGGGCGAGGAAGTTGGTGGTCAGGCTGCGCCTGCCCATGAAAAAGCCGTGGACAACGCGCTCGGCGCGGAACTGCACGTCACCGGCTACGTGCTGACCATCGAGAACATCACGCGCAATTTCGAGCGCGAGGCGGAGCGCGACCAGGTCTTGCAGTCGCTCACCGACGGCAACCGGGCGGCGCTGGGCAACATCCGCGCCGCGGTGGAGACCCTGATCGGTTCGCCGGAGATGGAAGCGGATTACCGCGAGCGCTTCACCCGCGTCATCGACGACGAAGTGGCGGCCATGAGCGGCAAGCTCGAAGCCACCATGAACCGCTTCGCGGACGCCCTGAAAACCCGCTGGCCGCTGGAGGACGTTCTCGCGGTCGACATCCTGGCCGCGGCCGCGCGGCGCATCGAGGACAAACTGCGCTTGCCGATCAAGCACGAAGAGCAGGACGCCGGCCTGTGGATGCGGGTGGACAGCTTCGCCCTGATCCAGGCCATAACATTTCTTGCTTCGCGCCTGCAGGATCACTACGAAATTAGAGAATTGCGCCTGCGCCTGGCCACAGAAGGCAAGATGGTTTTTGTCGACCTGATCTGGTCGGGCACCTCGGCATCCTCCGAGACCCTCTATACATGGGAGCTGGAGCCGATGAGTGTTGGTGCCGAGGTCAGCCCCCTGACGCTGCGCGATGTCATCGATCGGCATGGCGCGGAGATCTGGTACCAGCGCGACAAGGCGGCGCACAACGCCTTTTTCCGCATCGTGCTGCCGGCAGCAGTGATGCCCGACGCGGCGGTGGCCGACCAGGCTCAGCACCTGCACAGCGACAGCCGTCCCGAGTACTACGACTTCGACCTGTTTGCCGCCCGCGATGCCGAAGGTTCGGGCATCGATGTCGATCGCAAACTCTCCGAACTGACCTACTCGGTGTTCGACACGGAGACCACGGGCCTGCAACCCTCGGAGGGCGACGAGATCATCCAGATGGGCGCCGTGCGCATCGTGAACAACCGCCTGCTGCGCCAGGAAATCTTCGATCAGCTGGTCGATCCGGTGATTCCGCTCAAACCCGAAGGCATCCCGATCCACGGCATCACCGAGGCGATGGTCAACGGCCAGCCGCAGCTTGACGTGGTGCTGCCGGCCTTCCACGAGTTTTGCGCCGATACCGTGCTGGTGGCGCACAATGCCGCCTTCGACATGCGTTTTTTCCAGTTGAAGGAAGACAGCCTCGGCGTGCGCTTCACCCAGCCCGTGCTCGACACCCTGTTGCTCTCTGCGGTGATCCACCCCAACCAGGAGTCGCATCGCCTGGAAAGCATTGCGGAGAGGCTGGGCATCAACGTCATCGGTCGCCACACGGCGCTGGGCGACGCCTTTGTCACCGGCGAAGTCTTCCTCAAGATGATTCCGCTCTTGGCCGACATGGGCATTTTCACGCTGCGCCAGGCGCTCGACGCCGCGCAGAAGACCTACTTTGCCCGCGTCAAGTATTGAACGTGGCCGACAGCGAAATTCTTCCCCACTCGGGTGCGATCGCCGCCTGCGCCGCCCGCACCGCAGCTGCGCCTGATGTCGCGGCGCTGGCATCCTGTGCCGCCGAGGCGCGGCAGGTGGCGATCGCCCTGCACCGCGAGGCGGCTGGGGCGGCGCTGGTCACCGGCGTCCTTTCCCGCCTCAACGATACGATCCTGGTACGCATACTGGCAGTGCTGGAGCGGCGCTTTCGCCTGCCGGCGGCACGCTGGTGCTGGCTCGGCCTCGGTTCCGAGGGGCGCCTGGAGCAGACCCTGGCCACCGACCAGGACAACGGGCTGGTGTTCTCGGCCTGCGACGACGGCGAGGCGCGCGACCTGCGCGAACTGTTCCTGCCCTTCGCCCGCGCGGCGAACGAGGCGCTGGCAGAGTGCGGCTTTCCGCTGTGCGACGGCGAGGTCATGGCCGGCAACCCGCGCTGGTGCCTGTCGCAGTCCGAGTGGCTGGAAAGTTTCGCCACCTGGGTGCGCACCCCTGAACCGGAGGCGCTGCTCAACGCGTCGATTTTTTTTGATTTCCGGCCGCTGGCCGGTGCCGGCGAACTGGCGACCGGGCTGCGCAGCGCCCTGGCGGAGCTGACGCGCGGCAACGAGATATTCCTGCGCATGATGACCGCCAACGCGCTGGCGGCCTCGCCTCCGCTGGGGCGCTTGCGCGATTTCGTCACCGACGGGGGCAGCGGCGGCACGATCGACCTGAAGAAGTACGGCTCACGGTTATTTGTCGATGCCGCGCGCATCATGGCGCTGGGCGCCGGTGCCGTCGAAACTTCCACCGCAGCGCGGCTGCAGCGAATGGCGGCGGATGGGATAATGCCGGTCAGCGACGCGGAGGCGGCGGTGCACGCGTTCCATGCCCTGCAGGGCATACGTTTCGCGGTTCAGGCCGCCGGCGACGGCACGGCAGCCAACCAGCTTGCGCCGCAGGACATGAACGAATTCGACCGCCGTGTTCTGCTCGAAGCCTTGCGCCAGGCACGCGCGTTGCAGCAAAGACTGAAAACCCGGTTCCAAATGGATACATGACATCAAGGACACACCATGGCTTCTGAATCCCGCGGGGAACTCCTCGCTTTTTTGCGCAGGCACGCCCCGTTCAGGGACATGGGCGCATTCGCCCTCGACGGGCTGGTTGCCAGCCTGACGCCGCACGATGCCAGCGACGGCAGCTTCATCCTGACGCCGACCGACATGCCGCCGGACCTGTTCATCATCGAGTCGGGCAGGGTGCAGGCGCGGCTCGCGGGCGACGTCAATCTGACCGACCAACCGCTCTACGATCTTGAGCCGGGGCAGAGCTTTCCCCTTGCCGCCGTGGCGGCGAAGCGGCCCGCGATCAATGTCTACAGCGCCGTGGGTGAGGTGCGCGTTTGGCGTCTCGCCAGCGCCGACTTTTCCACTTTGCTGCTCTCCAGTTGTGAATTCAATCGCTTCGTCCTCGACCACGTTGCCGGCCTGCTCGATGAAGCGCGGCACCAGATAGAAATCCAGTTCGGTCAGCGCAATTCCGACCAGCAGTCGATCAACGCGCAGCTTTCCAGCTTCCTGCGGGCCAAGGTCGTCAGTGTCACGCCGCAGACATCCATCAAGACGTCGATGGAGACCCTGGTGACGGCGAAGGTCGGCTCCGTGGTGGTGGTCGACGCCGAAAACCGGCCGCTGGGCATTTTTACCCAAAGCGATGCCCTGCGCCGCGTGGTGATTCCGGATCATCCGACCGCATCCCCCATCGAGCAGGTGATGACCGCGCCGCCGGCCACCATTAGTGCCAGCAGCACGGCCTATGACGCGATGCTGGCGATGGCGATGCACCGGATCCGGCATCTGGTGATCCTCGATGGCGAGGACAAGGTGGTCGGCGTGGTCTCCGAGCGCGACCTGTTCGCCATGCAGCGCATCGGCCTGCGCAACGTGCGCAAGGTAATCGAGGCCGCGGCCGATATCGACGCCCTCAGCCGGGCCGCCGGCGACGTACGCCGCCTCTGCCTCAACATGCTGAGCCAGGGCGTCAGCGCCGAAAAGCTGACCCAGTTCATTTCCGGACTGAACGACAGCCTGACACGGCGCGTGATCGAGATCAGCCTGGCGCATCACGATCTGCACGGCCTCGACTGGGCCTGGCTGGCCTTCGGCTCGGAAGGGCGCGACGAACAGACCTTCAGCACCGACCAGGACAACGGAATCATCTTCGCCTGCTCCGACGCGGCCGGCCTCGATGCCTTGCGGCAGCGTTTCCTCGACTTTGCGCGCGAAGTGAATGAAGGCCTGGCCCGTTGCGGCTTCCCCCTGTGCAAGGGCAACATCATGGCCAGCAACCCGTCGTGGTGCCTGAGCCAGGACGAGTGGCAGGAGCGTTTCACGCATTGGATCCGCAAGCCGGAGCCGGAGGCGCTGCTCAACGCCACGATCTTCTTCGATTTCCGCGCCCTGTATGGCAACGAAGCCCTGGCCAAGGCCTTGAGCGCGTGGCTGCTCGAAGCGACGGCGAACGCCAATCTGTTCCTCCGCTTCATGGCGGAGAACGCCGTGAAGGTGGCGCCGCCGCTGGGCATGATCCGTGATTTCGCCTTCGACAACAATGCGGATTTTCCGCATACCCTCGACCTCAAGGCTTTCGGCGCCCGTCTGTTTGTCGATGCGGCGCGCATCATCGCGTTGGCCCACGGCATCCCGCACAGCAACACCGTGGAACGGCTGCGCGCGGCAGCGGCGAAATCGCTACTTGGCAGTGACGACATCAACGCGATGATTGAAGGCTTTTTCTTCATCCAGCAATTGCGCCTGCGCAACCAGCGCGCGGGCACCCCGCCCGGCGGCGAGAACCGCGTCGACCCCGACAAGCTCAATGAACTGGACCGGCAGGTACTCAAGGAGGCCTTCAAGCAGGCGAAGCGGCTGCAGTCGCGCCTGCAGCTCGAATACCGGCTGTGACCGAAGCCAGGGTCCCGCTGCACAAACCGCTGTTTCGTGGTGACCGGCGCCTGTGCATCGCGCTGGTCGGCCTGCCCGGCGGTGGCAAGACGACATTGTTCGAGGCAGTATCGAGCACGGCGCCGCAGCGCGGCGAGCTGGCCGGCACGCATGGGACCTACCGCGAATGCACGGTGCAGATCGGCTTCGACGAAGCCAGCGTGGTCGACCTGCCCTCCATCCGGTCCTTTCACCACCTCGCCGGCGACGATCTCACGACGCTGAAATACCTGCTCTGGGGCGACGAGCGACCCGTCGTCTCGGCGCACGAGCGCCAGGGGCCGCCGACACCGTTTGCGCCGCCCGACCTGATCATCCAGGTGGCCGATGCCGGCAACCTGCAAAGCCACCTCGAACTCACGCTGGAACTGAGCCTGCTCGGACGCCCCATCGTACTGGCGCTGAACCACATGGACGAGGCGGCGAAGAAGGGCCTTTACGTCAACGCCAGGGCCCTCGAACAACTGCTCGGCATGCCCGTGGTGCCGACCGTGGCGCTGATGGGGCAGGGCCTCACGCTTCTGTTCGAAAGGGCGGCCAACGCCGCGCGCGTGGCGGCCTGTCCGTTGCCGCAGCCGCCGAGCGGACATATCGCGCAGAGCCTCGGCCCGCTTTCCGCCGCGCTCAACCGGCCCGAGATCCATGCCGCCTTCCGCCTGCCGCATCCCATGCTGCTGCAGCAGTTTGCCGCGGCCGACGGCTTCATCGAGGACGAGCTGTGCCAGCATTTCCCCGGGATCCTGCCCGAGCTGCGCGTCCTGCGCGACGAGGCCGGGGCAAGCCTGCCGCGACGCCTTGCGGAAGAACTGCACGCCGACCGCCACCACCGTGCCGCCAGCCTCGCCGAAGCCGCCCAGCGCTGGGGTTCGCCGGGCGAAGCGAAGGGTTGGCGTTTCTGGCTCGACGAACTCTTCCTGCATCCGCAGTGGGGCCTGATCGGCTGCCTTGCCGTGTTCGCCGCGGTGCTGTTCGTCGTCTTCGAGATCAGCACCTGGATCGATGCCATGACCACGGTGCAGCTTGCCGCCGCCTTCGCCGGCTGGCAGCCGCAATCGACCGCGGGCGTGGTCGGGCGCGCCGTGCTCGACGGTCTGCTCGGCCTGACCGGGATCGTGGTGCCCTACATGATTCCGCTGGTGCTGCTGCTGGTCAGCCTGGAACAGGCGGGACTGATGCAGCGCATCGCCTTCGTCGTCGACCGCGGCTTCCACCAGATCGGCCTCCATGGCGGTGTTGCCGTTCCTTTCCTGCTCGGCCTCGGCTGCAATGTGCCGGCGATCTCGGGCGTCGCCAAAACCACCCGCGGCCGCGAACGGGTGATCGCCTCGGTGCTGATCACCTTCGTGCCCTGCTCGGCGCGCTCCGCGATCATCCTCGCCGTCGCCGGCAAGTATCTCGGCGCGGCCGGCGTGTTCGGCATGTTCGCCCTGACCCTGATCCTGATAGCCGTCATGGGCCGCCTGCTGTCGCGGCACAAGCGCGAACTGGGGCCCGGCCGGGTGCAGGAAATCCCGGCCTATGCGCTGCCGGCCTGGCGCCCGCTGCTGAGGGAAACCTGGGCGCGCACCAGCGACATCCTGACCATCGTCACGCCGCTGTTGGTCGGCGGCAGTGTGGTGCTGGCATTGCTCGCCCATGTCGGCGCGGATGTCGTCGTGAATACCCTGCTGACGCCGGTCACGGTCTGGTGGCTGGGCCTGCCGCTGGCCCTGGGCGTACCGATCCTGTTCGGCGTGCTGCGCAAGGAGCTGTCGCTGGTGATGATCTACCAGGCGCTGGGCACCCAGGAAATCGACCGCCTGCTCGATCCGGCGCAGATGATCACCCTGCTGGTCTTCCTGAGCTTCTACGTGCCCTGCATTTCAACCTTCGCCGTCATGCTGCGCACCGTCGGCCGCCGCGATGCATGGTTCTCGGTGGCCTTGTCGGTTGCCGTCGCGCTGCTGCTGGCCGGCGCCGCGCGGCTGGTCTTCGGCGGACTGCGCATGCCCGGCGGCTGAAGGCCGGCGGGCGCAGGGCGGTTCATTCGAAACGGATATTCCCCGCCGCGAGGGGTAGAATTTCCGTTCCTGACGACAGCGAGAACGCGGCCATGCAAGCCTTCGATTTTGACAATGCCCTGACCATGCATCGCGCCTGGAAAATGAAGTTCCACCTGGCGCTGGGAAGCGTGCAGGGCAGGGACTACGATACCCAGCCGATCGGCGATGCCGCGCATTGCAGCCTGGGCAAATGGCTGGCGGACAATGCGGCCGCACTGGCCGGCTCCGCGGCCGCCGCCAGACTCCTGCCGATCCACGAGGAATTCCACCGCCAGTCGAAGGCAATCGCGGACGAAATCCGGCAGGGCGGAATCCTCGAAATGACCGACCCGGCCATCGTTGCCTATCTCGCACTCTCGGAAAAAATCGAGGACTTGCTGGTGCAACTCAAGGCCGAACTTCAAGCGGCGGCATGAACCGGCCCGCGGGCCTGCGGTTTCCCGCGCCGACTTATCCAACCTCCAGAAAGGAACCCGATGAATCCCCGCAACGGCTATGACATAGAAGACGTGGTGGTCGGCCTCAGTGCCGAAACCACCAAAACCATCACCGATGCCGACATCGTCCTCTTCGCCGGCGTGTCCACCGATTTCAATTCGATGCACATGGACGAGGAATACGCGCGGACGACGCCCTTCGGCGGCCGCATCGCCCACGGCATGCTCAGCGCCAGCCTGCTTTCCGCGGTGCTCGGCAACCAGTTGCCGGGGCCGGGCGTGGTGTACCTGAGCCAGTCGCTGCGCTTTCGCGCCCCGGTGCGCATCGGCGACACCGTGCATGCCCGGGTCACGGTCAAGGAAGTCCTCAGCGAAAAGTGCCGCGTGGTGCTCGACACCGTTTGCACGGTACAGGGCAAGGTGGTCATCGACGGCGAGGCGGTGGTGATGACTACCTCGCGCCGCAAGCGCGAAGAGGCGGCGAAATAGTTTTCCTCCGGGCCGCCGCGCCGGGTCGCCCGATTCATGAATGACGAGTCGGCCGCGCGGCAGCGCATCGACAAATGGCTTTGGGCCGCGCGCTTCTTCAAGACGCGCAGCCTGGCCGCCGCCGCGGTGGATGGCGGCAAGGCCAGATGGAACGGACAGACGGTCAAGCCGGCGCGTGAAGTGAAACCGGGCGACGAGATCGACATCGTCGCCGGCGAACTGCGCTGGACGGTCATCGTGCGCGGCTTGAACGGACAGCGTCGCCCCGCGCCGGAAGCCCGGCTGCTTTATGAAGAGACGGCGGAAAGCGTGGCGCGCCGCCTGCGGCAGGAGGAAATCCGCCGCCTGGCGCCGACGCCGGGCGCCGACCTGAAGGGCCGGCCGACCAAGAAATCGGGCCGGCTGATCCGCGGCTTCAACGAGTAGGGCTCGTCTGGTGAGCCAGCCAGGGGTGATACTCTTGCTTCCAATAGTGAATCGGGATTGAACGCGGCATGGAAATCGGCATTGCACTGCTAGTTGGACTTCTGCTCGGCGGTGGTCTGGTCGCCGTCGTGTTCGCCGCGCGCCTGAAGGAAGCGCAGGCGCGGCTAGCCGCTCAGGAAAGCGCTCTGGCGGCGCTGCGCGATGAAAAGTCGGCGCTGGCGATACGGTGCGCCACCCTGCAAACCGAACTGGAAAAGGACCAGGCCCTGTTCGCCGAGCGCCAGGCCACGCTGGAAGCCGCGCGCGACAGCTTCGCCGACGCCTTCAAGGTCATTTCTTCCGACGCGCTGGCGAAGAACAACCAGTCCTTCCTCGAACTCGCCCGCGCCACGCTGGAGGCGCAGCAGGCGGCTGCGCTGGCCTCGGCGAAGACCGATCTCGACAAGCGTCAGCTGGCGATCGGCGAACTGGTGGCGTGCGGGTCATGGTACGCGCTCCCTCGCCCGAATACGCCGAGCGCTGGCCCACCTGTGAGATCGTCGTCGCCGATGCCCTCGAATCGGCTAGCCTGCTG
>CAIZHL010000298.1 GCA_903932755.1 uncultured beta proteobacterium | reverse complement strand
CTCGATCGACAAGATCATCGCCGCCTGCAAGGAGACCGGCGCCGAGGCTGTTCATCCGGGTTATGGTTTCCTTTCGGAGAATCCGGAGTTCTCGCGCCGGCTCGAGGAAAGCGGCGTCGTCTTCATCGGCCCCAAGCATTATTCGATGGCCGCGATGGGCGACAAGATCGCCTCGAAGAAGCTGGCGCTGGAAGCGAAAGTCAATACCATCCCCGGCCACAACGCCGCCATCGACACGCCTGAAGCGGCGGTGGAAATCGCCAGGGGCATCGGCTACCCGGTGATGATCAAGGCCTCCGCCGGCGGCGGCGGCAAGGGCCTGCGCGTCGCTTTCAACGACCAGGAGGCGCACGAAGGTTTTGCCTCCTGCAAGACTGAGGCCAAGAACGCCTTCGGCGACGATCGCATCTTCATCGAGAAATATATCGAGGAACCGCGCCACATCGAGATCCAGGTGCTGGGCGACGCCCACGGCAACACGCTCTACCTGCACGAGCGTGAGTGCTCGATCCAGCGCCGCCACCAGAAGGTGATCGAGGAGGCGCCGAGCCCCTTCCTCGACGCCGCCACCCGCAAGGCCATGGGCGAGCAGGCCGTGGCTTTGGCCAAGGCGGTGAATTACCAGTCGGCCGGCACCGTCGAGTTTGTCGTCGGCGGCAAGGACAAGAGCTTCTACTTCCTCGAAATGAACACCCGCCTGCAGGTCGAGCATCCGGTGACGGAACTCATCACCGGGCTGGATCTGGTCGAACAGATGATCCGCGTCGCCGCCGGCGAGAAGCTGGCCTTCAAGCAGGCCGACCTCAAGATCAACGGCTGGGCCATGGAATGCCGGATCAATGCCGAGGATCCCTTCCGCGGCTTCCTGCCGTCCACCGGCCGCCTGGTGAAGTACGTGCCGCCGCCTGCGGAGGGCGGGGTGCGGGTCGATACCGGCGTCTATGAGGGCGGCGAGATCTCGATGTTCTACGACTCGATGATCGCCAAGCTGATCGTTCACGCGGCGTCGCGCGACCAGGCCATCGCCCGCATGCGCGATGCCCTGAACGAATTCGTGATCCGCGGCGTGGCCAGCAACATTTCCTTCCAGGCGGCGCTGATGCAGCATCCGCGCTTCACCTCGGGCAACTTCAATACCGGCCTGATTGCCGACCAGTACCCCAAGGGTTTCAATGCCGCCGACGTGCCGCACGACGATCCGCTGATGCTGGTGGCCACTGCCGCGGCGATCCACCGCCAGTACCTGACGCGCAACGCCACCATTACCGGCCAGATGCCCGGCCACGAGTACAAGCCCGGCAGCGAATACGTGGTGCTGTTCAACGGCGAACGCCATCCGGCGACCATCACGCCGGCAGACGGTGGTTGGGACGTCAAGCTGGCCGGCGGCAATTACGCCATCCGTTCGCACTGGCAGTTCGGCGACATCCTCTATCGCGGCACGCTCAACGGCCAGCAGATCTGCATGCAGGTCGAGCGCCGCGGTTCGGTGTATCGCCTGTTCCACTGGGGCGTGCAGGCCGACGTGCAGGTGATGAGCGCCCGTGCCGCCGACCTGCTGGCGCTGATGCCGGTCAAGGCGGCGCCGGACATGTCGAAGTTCCTGCTTTCGCCGATGCCGGGACTGCTGACCCAGGTCGCCGTCAAGGTGGGACAGGAGGTCAAGGCCGGCGAGGTGCTGGCCAAGATCGAGGCGATGAAAATGGAGAATGTGCTGAAGGCCGAGCGCGACTGCGTGGTGGAAAAACTGCTGGCTAATCCAGGCGAAAGCCTGGCGGTTGATCAGGCCATCATCGGCTTCAAATAAAAAGTTATGTCTCCGGCCGAGCCGGAGACGGTATCCCTTGCGGACGGCGCTGGTGGAACGGCGCGGGGGATGTCGCGAAGCACTGCTTCGCGCCCGCGCCGGTCGGTCGGCCATGCAGGGCCGACCGAGGTGCCCGACAAGGGCCCGATGCGCCGCCGTTCCGCCAGCGCCGACTTTTTCTACAGTGCGAGTTCCAGGCGCACGCCGATCAGTTTGGCGTTCGATGTGCCGCTTGTGCCGCCGGGATTGCGGATGTACTGGACATTGGGCTGGATCGCCAACCAGGGCGTGACACTGTAGCGGTAGGTGAGTTCCAGCGCGTCTTCGGCATGCTCGGTGGCTATTCCGCCGATGGTCTGTGCATCGCGCCATTTTGAGGATAGCCAGCCGCGCGTCCAGGCCAGTCCGACGATGTCCTCCGGCCGCGAAGCTGCCGGGCCCCGGAGGTGTGCGCCGAGATTGAGCGTTTTATCGAGTGCCGTCGAGTCGCCATCGCCGAAGGTATAGCGGGCGAAACCGGAAATGAAGCGGTCGTCGCTGCCGCCGAGATGCAGCAGGGTCCGTTCGCCGAGGACGTAGCCGCCCCTTGACCGCATCTTCCTTGCCGGGCCGGCGATGTTGCCGGCATCGATATTCGCCGTATCCCGCTGATCGGCGCGTTGGGCGCTGTAGCCCCAGAAGCCGAGCGCGACCTTGGCATGCCCCTTGAATTTCTCGTTCTCCGCCTCGGGCAGCCAGCCGAACTCGCCGATGCTGAAAGTCCCGTCACCGTCGTCGAAGCGGATCCTCGTTCGTTTCGGGTGCGCCGGATCGTTCGGAACGCCGTCGAGCACCGCGCCCATTGCGTAAAGCGATGGTGCAATGGCCCACCGCGCGCGGATGCCGAATGCCGAATTGTTGAACACCGACGGCGTGTCCGTCAGCGCCAGTTCCGCCGGCGTGCCATATTGCGGACCGAGGAACACCCCCGCCGCATCCATGGCGAAGAACTCGGAGTCGATCGGATAGAGGCCGGCCAGCACCGACAGACGATCGTCGAGAAAGCTTTGCTGCAGCCATGCCTGAAACAGCCTTGTCGTGGTCGGTGCGCCGACCTCGATGTTGGTGACGCCCAACTGGGAGCCGACGAGACGCGCATTCGGTCCCCAACCACTATCGCTGACGATGTTGATCAGGGCACTGCCGCCCTGCCAGCCGGCCGCCTTGTCGAGATCCATCTTCAGCTTCAGATCGATGTGGCTGACGGTTTTGCTGCCATCCTTTAGCGCGCCGCGATTGCGCAAGGCGTCGACCTTGATGCCGCCTTCGAAAAGGAATCCGTTCTTCGCCGCAGCGCTGCGGGCGCCGCCCCAGTCCCCGCTCAGCGTGTCCTGCGCAAAGTCGGGTAGGGGCTCTTCTTCAGCCCGCGCGGATGTTGCGATGGCGAAAATGGACAGGGCGATAAAAGCGAAACGGTTCATGGCGGCGGCTTCTTCAAAAGGTCGGGCGGGTGGCGCAGATACCGTAACCAACTTCATGCAAGTCGGCCACGTCGAGTTTGGTGGGTATCGGCTTCGAGTTGGCCCGGGATGCGAGGAGCATGGCATTCCGGAATGCACGCCGAACATGAATTTTACCGAACAAGTGGTGATCCAAGGGGGTCAATCGGCAGCGCGGCGCAATGGGGGAGGTTGCCAATGGGATAGAATTTGAACAGCCTCCCAACCGGGAACTTCCGTGCCGCGGACTTCTGCCCTGATGTTGCTGCTGTGCTGCTGGTTGTGCCATATCGGCACCGGCATTGCGGCGGTGCGCCTGATGCCCGGCGTCGCTTCGATCGGTCTCGCAAGCCAGGTGTCGATCTTGGAAGACCCCGGCGGGCGCCTGTCGCTGGCCGATGTGCAGAATCGCGGCAACGAGTTCCGGCCGGCGCCGGTCACGGGCGACGCGGCCATCAATTTCGGCTATTCGTCGTCTGCATGGTGGTTGCGCGTCGAGCTTGAGCCGGATCCCGCCGCGCCGCGCGACTGGTTGCTGGAAGTGTCTTTCCCCACCCTGGACAGCGTTGAGTACTTCGGTCCCGAAGGCGCCTACATGGCCACCGGCGACCGACTGCCTTTTGCCCGGCGACCCTTGCCGCATCGCAACTTCGTGTTTCCGGTCCGCCTCGGCGAAACCGGCACCGGCACCGTCTGGTTGCGGGTCGTTTCCGAAGGCACGCTGACGGTCCCCCTGCGCTTGTGGCAGGCCGGGGTATTCTGGCCGGATTCACAGGCCAGCTACGCTGTGCTTTCCGTCTATTTCGGCATGTTGCTGGCGCTGGCGCTCTACAACCTGCTGTTGTGGTTTTCGCTGCGCGATCACAATTACCTGACCTATGTCCTGTTCGCGGCCAGCATGGCCGTCGGCCAGCTTTCCCTGAATGGCCTGGGCAACCAGTTTCTCTGGCCGGACTGGCCGACGTGGGGCAACCTGGCCTTTACCGTCGGTTTTGCCGCTGCCGGCCTGTTCGGCGCCTTGTTCACCCGCGGCTTTCTCGAGACGCGACGTAATCTGCCGCGCCTGGACGGCGCCGTTACCGGGCTGGCTGCCTTGTTCGCCGTGTGCATCGTGGTGGCCCTGGCCGCGCCCTATCGACTCGCCGCCATCCTGACTTCCCTGACCGGCGTCACGTTTGCCGTGGTGGCGGTACTTGCCGGACTGCGCTGCTGGCGCGCCGGCAGACCCGGGGCAAGCACCTTCCTGCTGGCGTGGACCGTGCTGCTGCTTGGTGTCGCCGTGGTCGGCCTGCGCAACCTGAACCTGCTGCCGACCACCTTCCTCAGTTTCTATGCCATGCAAATGGGCTCGGCACTGGAAATGCTGCTGCTCTCCTTCGCCCTGGCCGACCGGATCAATGGCCTGAGGCGCGCGAAAGATGCGGCGCAAAGCGAGGCGCTGGCCACCAAGCAGCAGATGGTGGGTGCGCTGCAACGATCCGAGGCGAGTCTCGAACGGCGCGTTGCCGAGCGCACGACGGAACTGGAAGAGGCCAATGCCCGGCTGCGGGAGAATGAGCGCCAGTTGCAGGCCCTGGCCCACACCGATACTCTGACCGGGCTTGCCAACCGCCTGCTGTTCGACGCCCGGCTGGAGCAGTCGATGCAGCAGGCGCGGCGCAGCCAGGGCCAGACAGCCTTGCTGCTGGTCGACCTCGATCACTTCAAGGCGATCAACGACAGTTATGGACATGCCATCGGCGATGAGGTGCTGCGCAGCGCAGCGGAGCGTTTCCGCGCAGCGGTGCGCGAGGTCGATACCGTGGCGCGCCTGGGCGGCGACGAATTCGCCATCGTCCTGGCGGCGATCGGCAGCGCTGCCGATGCCGATCGAATGGCGGACAAGATCGTCGCCGGTTTGCGCGAGCCGATGCGCGTGCTCGGCATGCCGCTCGAAGTTACCGGCAGCGTCGGCGTTGCAGTGTTTTCCGGGGGCGACCTGTCGCCGGCGGAACTGGTGCGCCGAGCGGACCGGGCGATGTACGCGGCCAAGGAGGCTGGACGCGGGTGCTTCCGGGTGCATTCCGGATAGCAGCAGGCCCGTTCACGCGGACCACGCCTTGCCCGGTTGCGCTCAGGCGAGCCGTGCGAAGGCGTCGATGACTTCGGCGGGGGCCTGAACCAGTTCGATCAGCACGCCTTCGCCGGCAATCGGAAACTGTTCGTTGGCCTTGGGATGCAGGAATGTGATGTCGAAGCCCGCGGCGCCCTTGCGGATCCCGCCCGGAGCAAAGCGCACGCCCTGCGCGGTGAGCCATTCCACGGCTTTCGGCAGGTCGTCGATCCAGAGCCCGACGTGGTTGAGCGGCGGTTCGTGCACCGCCGGCTTCTTTGCCGGATCGAGCGGCTGCATCAGGTCGACCTCCACCTTGAAAGGGCCGCTGCCCATCTGGGTGATGTCCTCGTCCACGTTTTCCCGCTCGCTGACGTAATTTCCGCTCACGGCAAGGCCGAACATTTCGACCCAGAGCTTCTTCAGGCGCTCCTTGGAGGGGCCGCCGATGGCGATCTGCTGGATGCCGAGCACCTTGAAGGGGCGTGCGGCGGCGTGTTGCGTCATGGCTGTCCTCGCTTGGTCGGATCGCGGCCTTCAGGCCCTGCCCGGCGCGAATCAGGGTTTATGTTCGAGACACTGGCGGATGCAGGCCAGCAGGTCATCTTCGTCGTAGGGTTTGCCCAGATAGTGATTCACGCCGATTTCCTCGGCATGCTGGCGGTGCTTGTCGGCGGTGCGCGAGGTGATCATGATGATGGGGATATGCTGCAGGCGCCTGTCGCCGCGGATGTTGCGCGCCAGTTCGAAGCCGTCCATGCGCGGCATTTCGATGTCCAGCAGCATGACGTCAGGCATCACGTCGACCAGCTGCTCGAGGGCATCGACACCATCCTTGGCGGTCAGCACATGGTAGCCATGGCGCGCCAGCAGGCGACCGCTGATCTTGCGCACCGTCAGCGAATCGTCGACCACCATCACTGCTGCTGCGGCGCCGTGAGCCGCCGCGGTGGCGACCACGGCTGCAGCCTTCGCGGCCGGGGCCTCCGCCGCGACATCTTCCGCCAGCACCGGGACGGCGTGGACGAGGGCGCGTGCCGACAGCGCGATCGGGTTGATGATCAGCACCACCTCGCCGTTGCCCAGCACCGTGGCGCCGGCCAGTCCGGGAACGCGTGCCAGTTGCGGTCCGACGGCCTTGACCACGACTTCCTGGTTGCCGGAAAGGCTGTCGATTTCCAACGCGACGCGTTCAGTCCCGCCCTTGATCAGCAGTATCCAGTAGCGCCGCTGCTGCGGCGGGGTCGCATCCTTCTCTCCCAGCAGCGAGGCCAGGTAGTGATAGGGATAGCGATTTCCCAGCCACTCGGTGCTGCCTGCGGCGCGCACCTGTGCCGCGGCCTCTGGCCTGTGCTCCGTGGCCTGCTCGATCATCGAGGACGGAATCGCATAGCGCCGGTTGCCGGCCGTCACCAGCACCGCTTGCGTGACCGCCAGCGTCAGCGGCAGATACACGCGGAAGGTCGCGCCGCGTCCGGTGACCGATGAGATTTCGATGCGACCACCGAGGCTGGTGGTCTCGTTCTTCACCACGTCCATGCCGACGCCGCGGCCGGCCAGCGTCGTGACCTCCTTGGCAGTGGTGAAGCCGGCCTGCAGGACCAATTGCGCCAGTGCGCCCTCGTCGGGGTTGGCATCGGGGGCGATCAGGCCGTGCTCGATGGCGCGGTTCCGTATGCGTTCGAAGTCGAGCCCGGCGCCGTCATCGGCGATGGAAACCACGATTTCGTTGCCTTCCTGCGCCAGCGAAAGCGTGATCTGGCCGATGGCATCCTTGCCGGCGGCGACGCGGGTGGCCGTGTCTTCGAGGCCGTGGGCGACGCTGTTGCGCAGCATGTGTTCGAGCGGGCCGGCCATCTTGTCCAGCACCGAGCGGTCGAGTTCGGTCTGGCCGTGGCGGATGTCCAGGTTGGCGCGCTTGCCGGTATCCTTGGCCGCCTGCCGCACCACGCGGTGCAGGCGCTCGGCCAGGCTTTCGGAGGGCACCATGCGCACGCCCATCAGGCGCTGCGACAGTTCGCGGGAGAGGCGCGCCTGCGCGAACAAGGCGGCGTTTGCCTGGTCGAGATTGCGCATCAGGGTCTGCTGCACGGTAGCGACGTCGTTCACGCTTTCCGCCATCATCCGCGCCACCTCCTGGAAGCGGGTGAAGCGGT
>CAIZHL010000297.1 GCA_903932755.1 uncultured beta proteobacterium | reverse complement strand
AGGGCGTCAGTGCTCGCGGCCTGGGCCGAGCCCGCGAGGATGAGCGCGAGGACGAATAATCGCCGTATCGCCAGCGCCGACTTCCTGACAGGATCGATCACGGCAAATCGCCCCGCTTGAATATCTGGTAGCCCAGCGTCGCCGCCGCGACGCCGACAATCGTCGGATACACCAGCGCGAACACCTTGTAACCGAAGGCGCCGAACAGGTCGAGGATCACGTAGGCGGAAGGACCGAGCACGATCAGTTGCGGATCGAACAGCGCCAGCGCGGCGGTGCGGAACACCTGCAGCGGATTGGCCAGCGCCATGGTCACGGCGACCTCCGGCGAGACCTTGCCCTGGATCATGACGCCGAGCAGGATCAGGTCGAGGAACAGCAGCAGCGTCAGCCAGACCACGAAGGCCGCGCCCTGCGCCATGTCGGTGCTGCGCGCCAATGCCGAGATCAGCATGCCCAGCCCCAGGAAGCAGGCGGCCATCACCGCGAGCAGCGCCGTGTAGTAGCCGAACATGCCCCAGGGGACCTCGATGCCGCGCAGCAGCGCGATCACCACCGCCAGCACCATGGCGGCGAACACCGGCAGGAAGATGACGATGTAGCGGCCGAGGATCTTGCCCCAGAACCAGGCCGCCAGCGACACTGGCAGCGACAGCAGGTATTCATAGACGCCGGCCTCGCGGTCGCCCGCCACCGAGCGCACGGTGGTGATCAGGACGAAGATCGGCAGGATCGCCATGGTGAGCTGGATGTAGGTCACCAGCAAGCGCGAGAGGCCGATGAAGCCGAGCACGCGCGATTCGGTGAGGCCGAACAGGAATAGCAGCGCGACGATGCCGCCGAAAACCAGGCTGTAGACCTGGAACCAGCGCGCGCGCAGGGATTCGACGATGTCGAGTTTTGCCGTCAACCAAAGCTGCTTCATGTCACTTTCCCTTGGCCAGCACGTGCTGGCGCATTTCATCGAAGCCCTGTGAGCCGGCATCGGCGTAGCTGCGTGCCCCGTAGTTGTAGCCCATCGGCGACATGGCGCCGCCGCTGTAGTGCGCCTTGCGCGCGTCCAGCCACTTGTCGCCCTTGCCGGACGCGTCGGCGATCCAGAGGCGCGTGGCCGGTTCGGCCATCCAGGGGAAATCCTTCGCCTTGTCGCGCAGCCAAACCACGGCGCAGCCGATGTCGTCGAACTTGAACACGATGTTCTTCTCGCCGCCACGTATCTGCGCGGCGAAGCGGCGGTCGGAAATCACCATCGAGCAGCGGACGCAGGTGTCGCGGTCCCATTTGATCTCGGCCATGCCTTCGGGCCAGTCACCCTTGCTGCCGCAGGCGGACAGCATCGCGGCGAGCGGCGTCAGCGCAAATCCGCGGGTGGCGGCGGCGAGTATGAAGCGGCGGCGATCCATCATTGGCTACGTCCATTGCCGGTTTCTTCCAGCGAATAATTGCTGATCAGCGCCACATAGCGCGAGGTCATGCCCATGAAACGCAGGCGGTCGGGGCCGGGCACCTCGCCCTCCCAAGCCAGTCCACCGCCGAGGTCGCGGAAGTTCCACGCCTGCATGGCCTTGGCGAAGGCCGGCTCGATGCGCTTGATGGCAATGCGGCAGGCGAAACGCGCCGAAAGCGATACGTCGTCGGCAACGCGGTCGTCGAGCACCACCTTGCCCATGTCCATCTCGATCACGCGATTCACCAGCGCCGAGACCTCGTTCAGGCGGTGGCTGGAGATCAGCATGGTGGTGTCGTCCTGGCGCTCGGCGAGCAGTTCGAAGAAGATCTTGCGCGCTTCCGGATCGAGGTTGGCGGCCGGCTCGTCCATGATCAGCAGCTTCGCTTCGCGACCGAGCGCGATGGCGATCAACAACTTCTGCTTCATGCCGCCGGAGAGCTTGACGAAGGGCCGCGCCAGGATCGGATCGAGGTCGAGGCCGAGGCGTTTTGCCAGTTCGTGGATCTTCGCCGGATCGGTGCCGCACAAGGCGGCGGAAAAATCGATCAGTTGCGACACCGGCATCTTCAGCGGCGGCGGCAACTGCGGCACGAAGCCGATGCTGCCGAGCACCGCCGTGCGCTCCTGCCGCGGATCGCGGCCGTTGATCGTGACGAGGCCATCGAAGGCGTATTCGCCAAGCAGGCAGCGGATCAGCGTGGTCTTGCCGGCACCGTTGGAACCGATCAGCGCGACGCGCTCGGCGATGCCGATTTCCAGGTTGATGGCATCGAGCACGCGGGACTTGCGGAAGCTCTTGGCGACGTTGTCGAAACGAATCATGGCGTGTTTATAGCAGCTTGGAGAGGCCCTTGACCTCGAACTTGAGCGAACCGGTCGGACAGGTGTCCACGCACAGGCCGCAACGTGTGCAATCGGGGCCGAGCGGTACTTCCGTGTCGACGGCGCGGCCCTTGATAACAGTATCGAGCACGTGCGGCACCAGGCAGACCTTGCGGCAATCGCCTTCGTGGAAGCAGTTGTCGAGCGTGTACTTGATGCGCAGGGGGGAAAGGATGCCGACCACGCCGTAGGTGAGGCCGATCGGACAGGCATAGCGGCACCAGGCGCGGCGCGAGAAAAAGACTTCGAACACCAGCAGCGCCAGCACCCAGAGCAGCGCCAGGCCGGGACCATAGATCAGCGCACGCGAGACGATGCCGGTCGGCGAGATGGCCTCGAACACGGTGTAGCCGGTCGCCAGCGCCAGCACCGCGAAGACGACCCAGGACAGGGTGCGCAGGCGCCGGTCGATGGCCTGGTCGGTCACCAGCTTCT
>CAIZHL010000296.1 GCA_903932755.1 uncultured beta proteobacterium | reverse complement strand
TCGACGAACGCTTCCCGCATCCGCAGCTGATGCCGCCGGATCCGCAGACGCGGGCCAAGGCGCGCCAGTTGCTGTTCACGATGGAACAGGAACTGTTCAGCCACATCGATGCGCTGGAAAAGAACCTCAAGTCGGCCGACAAGGCGCGCATGCACATGCGCGACCGGCTGATCGAGCTGGCGCCGATGTTCAACAAGCAGAAGTTTCTGCTCGGCGACGACTTTTCCATGCTCGACGTGGCCATCGCCCCGCTGCTGTGGAGGCTCGACCACTATGCGATCGAACTGCCGAAGACCGCGGCGCCGCTGATGAAGTACGCCGAACGCATTTTCTCGCGCCAGGGATTCATCGACGCGCTGACGCCGACGGAAAAGATGATGCGCCGCTGAGGCGCGTCGTCCGCGACATCCGTTTTGATCCATCTTGGCGCAATGCCAATGAAGTCCACCAAGCCCTATCTGGTCCGCGCCATTCACGAATGGTGTGCGGACCAGGGCTTCACCCCCTATCTGGCGGTCAAGGTCGACGCGACCACGCGGGTGCCCCGCGAATTCGTCAAGGAAGGTGAAATAGTCCTCAACGTCAGTACCGAAGCCGCCCATCAACTGTCGATGGGCAACGAGGAAATCACCTTCCAGGCGCGGTTTGGCGGGCGCGCCTTTCCGGTAGTGGTACCCATCGAGCGGGTCGCTGCGATCTACGCCCGCGAGAATGGCGAAGGCATGGCCTTCGAGGTCACCGAAATCGAGAAAGCCGAAGGCGCTGCCGATGGCGGGCTTCCTGCCGAAATCCAGGAAGCCAAATCGACCGGCACGGCGCCCTTGCCCGATCGCTCAGCCGGGCGGCCGGTGCTGACCCGCATCAAGTAGTTCGGCAGTTCGTCCTGCGGGCTCCCGCCCGGGACTATTTCGACTCCATCACCCAGACACCGTCCCAGTCCTTGCCGGGCGGGTTGGCGATGAAGTGGTCGCAGCGCTCGATGTACATTTTCGCCGCCTTGTCGTGGTCGTTCAGGGCCAGCACATCGTTGAACTCGCCCTTGGCGTCGGCCCATTTCTGCTGCCGGTACTTCTGCAGACCGGCCTTGAAGTGGCGCAGGGCGTCGGTCATCTGCGGGTAGCTTTCCTCGGTGTGGTAATCGAGGATTTCGTAGATAGCCACCGGCTGCGTCTTGCCTTTCACCACCACCAGGTCTAGCTCGCGGCTGTAGTAGGTGCCGCGCAGCAGCTTGTTGGTGAATTCGCTGATCAGGATATGGGCGCCGTACTGCTTGCAGGCGGATTCCAGCCGCGCGGCAAGGTTCACGCCGTCGCCGATGATGGTGTAGTCCATGCGCTTCTTCGAGCCGATGGTGCCGGACACCACGTTGTCGGTGTTGAGGCCGATGCCGATATCGACCGGCATCTTGCCTTCGGTGTTGCGTACCTTGTTCCAGGCCCACAGTTCGCGGATCATGCTGATCGCCGTGCGCACCGAGCGGTCGGCATCGTCGTCGTGGGCGACCGGGATGCCGAAGGCCGCCATGATGGCGTCGCCGATGAACTTGTCGAGGAAGCCGGCTTCGCGCTGGATGCAATCGACCATCAGCGTGAAGTATTCGTTGAGCAGCGCCACGGTGCCTTGCGCGCCGAGCTGTTCGGTGATGGTGGTGAAGCCGCGGATGTCGGAAAACAGCACGGTCGCCTGCACGTTCTTGCCGCCCAGGGTATCGACGCCGCCGGCCAGCATCTGGTCGGCGATGCCCGGATCCATCAGGCGCGACATGGTCGAGCGCATGCGCTTCTCGCTGGAGATGTCTTCCAGCATCAGCATCGAGCCGATGCGCTTCTTTTCCATCGAGAGCAGGGGCAGGGCGGTGAGGTTAACCGAGAGCTTTTCCTCGCCCACCATCAGTTCGGCTTCCATCGCCATTTCGCTGGTCTGGGTTTCGCCGACGCGCTTCAATTTCTCATGGACCCAGGCATTGCTGCCGGAGAAGAATTCGACCGCCGGCTTTTGCAGGATCTGCGCCGCCGTCGCCTTGAAGATGCGCAGGCCGGCGGCGTTGCAGGTGGCGATCTTTTCGGCTTCGTCGAGCGTGATCACGGCGTTCGACATCGATTCGAGCATCGCCTCGTTGTAGTTCTTCATGTTCTGCACGTCGGCGAACAGCTTGGCGTTTTCCAGGGCGATGGAAATCTGCGCGGTAAAGGCGCGCAGGCGCGATTCGTCCTCGCCGGTGAAGGGGCCGCCGCGCTTGTTCAGCACCTGCGTCACGCCGATCATCTTGCCGTGCTTGTTCACGATCGGCACGCAGAGGATGGAGCGGGTGAAATAGCCGGTCTTCTTGTCGAAGGCCGGATTGAAGCGCAGGTCGGCGTAGGCGTAGGGGATGTTGATCGCCTTGCCTGAGGTGAATACGGCGCCGGCGATGCCCAGGTGGTTGGGCAGGCGGATCTGCACCGACTCCAGGCCCTGGC
>CAIZHL010000295.1 GCA_903932755.1 uncultured beta proteobacterium | reverse complement strand
GGCACGCCCACCTGGGACGGCCTGCCGCTGGAGCGCTACCTGTCGCTGCTGGACATGCTCAACCCCATGCACCGGCTGTGGTCCGACGCTCGCTGGAACAAGCTGACCGTCGCCCACGGCTGCTACTGGAAGAAGTGCAGCTTCTGCGACGTCTCGCTCGACTACATCTCGCGCTACGAGGCGATCGCGGCGACCACCTTGGCCGACCGCATTGAAGCCATCATCAAAGAGACCGGGCAGACCGGTTTTCATTTCGTAGATGAAGCGGCGCCGCCGAAGGCCTTGCGTGCGCTCGCAGTCGAGTTGCACAAGCGCAACCGGGCGATTTCCTGGTGGGGCAACATCCGCTTCGAGAAATCCTTCACCCCGGAACTCTGCGCCGAACTCGCCGACAGCGGCTGCATTGCGGTCTCGGGCGGGCTGGAAGTGGCCTCCGACCGCCTGCTAAAGCTGATGCAGAAGGGCGTCTCGGTGGCGCAGGTGGCGCGCGTCACGCATGCCTTCACCGAGGCCGGCATCCTGGTGCATGCCTACCTGATGTACGGTTTCCCGACGCAGACCGTGCAGGACACGGTCGATGCACTGGAATACGTGCGCCAGTTGTTCGCCGCCGGCTGCATCCAGTCCGGCTTTTTCCACCGCTTTGCCTGCACCGTCCATTCGCCGGTCGGCCTGCACCCGGAACAATACGGCGTCCGGCTCAAGCCGCTGCCTGAAGTGACGTTCGCGAAGAACGATGTCGGCTTCATCGATCCGACCGGCGTCGACCATGATGCACTCGGCATCGCGCTGAACAAGGCGCTCTACAACTACATGCATGGCATCGGCCTCGACCAGGATGTGCGAGGCTGGTTTGCCGGTCGCGTTCCGCGCACGACAGTGCCGCGCAATTTCATTGCCCGGGCGCTGCGCGGATGATGGAAGACGAACAGGAACCACCCTACGAGATTCCCGAGTCGGAACTTCATCCTTCGCTGCTGGTGCGCGTGGTTCTGTGGACCTGCGGCAGCATCGCCCTGCTGCTGGGCATCATCGGTATCTTTTTGCCCGGCCTGCCGACCACGCCTTTTGTCCTGGTCGCGGCCGCCTGCTATGCGCGGGCGTCGGAACCGTTCTATCGCTGGCTGGTCTCCAATCCGACTTTCGGCCCGCTGATCGTCGAATGGCGGCGCCACCACAGCATGCCCCACCGCATCAAGATCCTTGCCATCACGCTGATGAGCCTGACCATCTGCGCCTCGATCTGGACGCTGTCGGCCATGCCCTGGCTGCAGGCCCTGCTGGCATGCATCGGCATCGGCACTGCTGTCTGGCTCTGGCGCATCCCCTCGCGCGATCGACAGGGCAGCGAAGGCCGCAGCGACGCAAAGGGGTAAAATTTGGCGCATTACAAAAGCAAATAAGGGAGTTTGCATCATGGCCAGCTACACCACTCAATCCATCCGCGCCCTGGCTTTCGTCGGCCACGGCGGCGCCGGCAAGACCACGCTGGTGGAAGCCCTGCTATTCCATGCCGGGGCGATTGCCGCCAAGGGCAACGTCGAGAAGGGCAGTACCGTCTGCGATTTCGATGCCCAGGAAAAAACAGCCGGACATTCGCTGAATTCGGCGCTGGCCAACTTCGCCTGGGAAGGCGTGCACGTTCATCTGATCGACACCCCGGGCTACCCCGACTTTGCCGGGCAGGCCACCGCCGCCCTGGCGGGCGTCGATACTGCGGTGGTGGTGATCAACGCCCAGACCGGCATCGAACTCGCCACCGAGCGCATGATGCGGGCGGCGCAGGCGCGCGGCCTGGCGCGCATGATCGTGATCAACAAGATCGATGCCGACAATGTCGATCTGCCCGCCCTGGTGGCGGACATCCGCGAGCGCTTCGGCAAGCAATGCCTGCTGCTCGACCTGCCGGCGCATGGCCGCCGCGAGGTGGTCGAGGTGCTGGAACACGACAAGGGCGATGCAGACTTCGATTCGATCGCCCATGCCCACCGCGAACTGATCGACCAGTTGGTGGAAGAGGACGAATCCCTCCTGGCGCGTTATCTGGAGGAGGGCAAGGATCCAAGTGCGGCCGACCTCCACGCGCCCTTCGAGAAGGCGCTGCGCGAAGGGCATCTGGTGCCCGTCCTGTTTACGTCAGCGCGCACCGGCGCCGGCGTCGGCGAACTGCTGCACGTGCTGGCCTCGCTGGCGCCGAATCCGGCCGAGGGCAATCCGCCGCCCTTCTTCAAGGGCGAGCCGGGCCAGGATGCCGAGGCCTTCACGGCCTTGCCGGATCCGTCGCTGCATGTGCTGGCCCACGTCTTCAAGGTTGTCGCCGATCCCTACATGGGCAAGGTCGGTATATTCCGGATGCATCAGGGCACGATGAAGAAGGACAGCCAGCTCTTCGTCGGCGACGGCAAGCGGCCATTCAAGGTGGCCCATCTCTACCAGTTGCAGGGCAAGGATTACGTCGAGGTCGACAGCCTGCTGCCCGGCGATATCGGCGCCATCGCCAAGGTCGAGGAAGTGGATTTCGATGTCGTGCTGCACGATTCCCACGACGAGGACCACATCCACCTGAAGCCGCTGGAATTTCCCAGGCCGATGCAGGGCCTGGCCGTCGAGACCCGGCGCAAGAGCGACGAGCAGCGCCTGTTCGACATTCTGCACAAGCTGGAACTGGAAGATCCCTGCTTCGAGGTCGAGCGCCATCCGACGACGCACGAAACCGTGATCCGCGGCCTGGGCGAAATGCATTTGCGCTACAAGCTGGAAAAGATGGCCACCCAGTTCAAGCTCGAACTCGACACCCGGCCGCCGCTGATTCCCTATCGCGAAACCATTACCGCGAATGCCGAAGGCCATTGCCGGCACAAGAAGCAGTCGGGCGGCGCCGGGCAGTTCGGCGAGGTGTACCTGAAGGTCGAGCCGATGGAGCGCGGCGCCGGCTTCGAGTTCGTCGATCGCGTCAAGGGCGGCGTGATTCCCGGCGTATTCATGACCTCGGTCGAGAAAGGCGTGCGTCAGGCGCTGGCCGACGGCGTGATCGCCGGATTTCCGGCGCAGGACATCCGCGTCATCGTGTACGACGGCAAGACGCACGCGGTGGACGGCAAGGATGTTGCGTTCGTCACCGCCGGGCGCAAGGCCACGGTGGAGGCGATCCGCGCCGCCGGCCCGATCGTGCTGGAACCCATCGTCAACATCGAGATCGTCGCTCCCGAAGCGGCGATCGGCGACCTGACCGGCGACTTGTCGAGCCGGCGCGGCCACATTACCGGCACCAATCCGCGTTCCGGCGGCACGGCCTCGATCACCGGCGAAGTGCCGCTGGCCGAGATCACCGACTATGCCTCGCGCCTGAAGTCGCTGACCGGCGGCCAGGGGGCCTACAGCATCGAGT
>CAIZHL010000294.1 GCA_903932755.1 uncultured beta proteobacterium | reverse complement strand
TACCAGCTCACCGAGCAGATCGCCCGGCAGCTGTCCGACGCGGGCTTCTCTGTGGTGTCCGGCGGCGGCCCCGGCGTCATGGAGGCGGCCAACAAGGGCGCCTTCGAAGGCAAGAGCATGTCCATCGGCCTCAACATCCAGTTGCCGCACGAGCAGCAGGCCAACCATTACCAGGACATCTCGCAGAGCTTCCGCCACTTCTTCGCCCGCAAGTACATGTTCGTCAAGGTGGCGGCCGCCTATGTGGTGATGCCCGGCGGCTTCGGCACGCTCGACGAATTGCTGGAAGCCCTGACCCTGATCCAGACCGGCAAGACCCCGCGCATCCCGCTGATCCTGGTCGGCACCGAGTTCTGGGCCGGCATGCTCGCCTGGTTCCGTGAGCGCCTGGTGGCGGAAGGCATGATCAACGTCGAAGACATCGATCTGTTGCAGGTCATCGACGAACCGGAGCGCGTCGTGGCGGCGATTTTCGACCATTACGAGACGCGCGGCTTCGGCCCCCTGCCGGAAGAACACGAATTGCTGCTTAACCTTTGATAAACTGAGAGCAATTCCTGAAGGACACGCCATGCGCCGCACTATCGTTTTGTTGCTTTCCGCCCTTGCGCTGAATGTTGCCGCGCAGAGCCAGCCACGGAAGCTGGAACCCATCCCCGAGCCGCCCCCGCCGCCGACAAGCCTCGACGAGCCTCTCGAGCCGCAGGTCACCATCATGAAACGCGGCGAAGACAAGGTCGAGGAATTCCGCATGAACGGCAAGCTCTACATGCTCAAAGTCACCCCGCCGCACGGCGTGTCCTACTACCTGATCGACAACGCCGGCGACGGCAACTGGATGCGCCAGAACTCGGCCGACTCGGGCCTTCGCGTGCCGATGTGGGTGATAGGCACGTTCTGATCGCCGCCGCCGAAGCCGACGATCCCGGCCCCGCGCCGGGATTGTTTTTGGACGCCGTGTCGCCAGCGCCGAGTTTCGACGTCGCCCGCTTCGGGCAGGTGTTCACACCGCCCGCGATCGTCGAGCGCATGCTTGCATTGTCACGCAACCTCGCACGCAAGGCAGGCCGCGGCCGCGTGCTCGATCCGGCCTGCGGCGACGGCGCCTTCTCGGCCCGACTGCCCGGCTGCGTGGCAATCGAGATCGATGCCGCCCACTGCCCGCCCGGGGCGCTGAACATTGATTTCTTCGCCTATCCGGAAAGCGAGAAATTCGCCACCGTCATCGGCAACCCGCCTTACGTCAAGGCGCGCGACATCCTGCCGGAAACCGCGATCCGGCTCGGCTCCGGGCTGCTCGACGGCCATGCCAACCTCTACCTGCATTTCATCGAAAAATGCGTGCGCCACCTGCAGCCCGGCGGCGAACTGATCCTCATCACGCCCAGGGATTTCCTCAAGGCCACCGGCGCCGGCCGGCTCAACACCTGGCTGTTCGACCAGGGCACCATCACCGATTTCGAGGATCTCGGCGACGCGAAGATATTCGCCGGCGCCGCACCGAACTGCGCCATCTGGCGCTTCGAAAAAGGCAATGCCGGCCATCGCCTGCACGACGGCCGGCGCATGGCCTTGTCGGGCGGGCAGCTGATGTTCACCCGCGGCATCTACAGCCTGCCGCTGGCCAGCGTGTTCGCCGTCAGGGTCGGCGCGGTCTCCGGCGCCGACGACATCTTCAGCGACGAGGCACATGCCAACACCGATTTTGTCTGCTCGAAAACGGCGCAGACGGGCGCCACGCGCCGCATGATCTACCTCGATCGCGAAGGGCCGATCGCCTGGCTGGAACAGTTCAAGGAGCGCCTGCTGGCGCGGCGCGTGACGCGCTTCGACGAGAACAACTGGTGGAAGTGGGGCCGCCGCCACCATGTGTCCGCTGCGCCGCGCATCTACGTGAACAACAAGACGCGCAACACGCGGCCCTTCTTCCTGCATCCCTGCAACAACTACGACGGCGCGGTAATGGCCCTGTTCCCGCACCTCACGAAGCTGAAGGCGGCAGACCTGCAGCGCCTGACCGACATGCTCAATGATGTCGATTGGCATGAACTCGGCTTCGTCTGCGACGGGCGCTTCCTCTTCTCCCAGCGCAGCATCGAGCAGGCCCTGCTGCCCGAGGCTTTCGCCGAATTCGCGGTCAAGGGTCTGGTGTAATATCTTCCGGCAAAGCCGCACGCGGTTTGTCCAGGTAACAAAAACCATATGGTTCCTCATCTCACCACGGCGCTGACCGGTCCGCTGCTTGAACTCGAACGGCGCATCCTCGACAATGACGTCACGGTCGAGCGCTGGCTGCGCACGCAGTGGCTGGAGCACACGCCGCCGTTCTACACCTCGGTCGACCTGCGCAATGCCGGATTCAAGCTGGCGCCGGTCGACACCAACCTCTTCCCCGGCGGCTTCAACAACCTGAACCCCGCCTTCCTGCCCTTGTGCGTGCAGGCGGCGATGTCGGCGATCGAGAAGATCTGCCCCGAGGCGAAAAATTTGCTGCTGGTGCCGGAGAACCACACGCGCAACCAGTTCTACCTGATGAACGTGGCGCGCCTGGCCACCATCCTGCACCACACGGGGCTCAACGTGCGCATCGGCAGCCTGCTGCCGGAGATCACCGCGCCCACCACGCTCGACCTGCCCGACGGGCAAAAGCTGGTGCTGGAGCCGCTCAAGCGCATCGGCGCCGATGGCCGCCGCCTCGGCCTGGAAGGTTTCGATCCCTGCGCCGTGCTGCTCAACAACGACCTGTCGGGCGGCGTGCCGGAGCTTCTGCAGAACATCAACGAGCAGTTCCTGATCCCGCCGCTGTGGGCCGGCTGGCATGTGCGCCGCAAATCGAAGCATTTCGCCGCCTACCAGGATGTCGCGATCGCCTTCGCCAACGAAATCGGCATCGACCCCTGGCTGATCAATTCCGAGTTCGAAACCTGCGGAAAGGTGAATTTCCACGAGCGCTCGGGCGAGGAGTGCCTGGCCGCCAACATCGACACGCTGCTCTACCGCATGCGCGCCAAGTACAAGGAGTACGGCATCGAGTCGGAGCCCTTTGTCATCGTCAAGGCCGACGCCGGCACCTATGGCATGGGCATCATGACGGTGAAGGACGCCAGCGAG
>CAIZHL010000293.1 GCA_903932755.1 uncultured beta proteobacterium | reverse complement strand
TTACTTCCGCGCCCAGGGTGTTGGTCGAGGAGTTCGCGGTGTCGAGGATGGTCCAGGCCACGCCCTCGGCCTCGCGTTCGAGTTTCCAGTGTTGTAGTTGCATTGTGAAAAGCCTTCCAGATTTACCCTGTCATTCCGGCGAAAGCCGGAATCCAGGGAATTTCGATCGCGGTTTCTGGATTCCGGCTTTCGCCGGAATGACGGACATGACGGACGAAAATGGTCTGCCCGGTCATCAAACAGCCTCCACCAATACCGCGCCACCCTGTCCGCCGCCGATGCAGATCGTGGCGATGCCGCGCTGCTTTTTCTCGCGCCGCAGGATGTGCAGCAGGTGCAGCACGATGCGCGCGCCGGAGGCACCGACCGGATGCCCCAGCGCAATGGCGCCGCCGTCGATGTTGAGCTTCGCTGCATCCAGGGTGCCGAGCGGCGCGTCGAGTCCGAGTTCGTCCTTGCAGTAGGCGGGGTCTTCCCAGGCCTTGACGCAGCCCATCACTTGCGCAGCGAAGGCTTCGTTGATTTCCCAGGCATCGAGGTCGTTCAGCCCCACGCCGTGGCGCTGCAGGATGGGCGTCGCGGCATGCACGGGACCGAGACCCATCTGCGCCGGGTCGAGACCGGCCCATTGCGTGTCGGTGATCCTGCCGATGGGCTGCAACTTGTACTTCTCGACGGCCTCGGCGGAGGCCAGCAGCAGCCAGGCTGCGCCGTCGGTGATCTGCGAGCTGTTGCCCGGCGTGATCTTGCCGTAGGTGCGGTCGAAGAAAGGCCTGAGCTTGGCCAACCCGGCGATGTTCGAGTCGTGGCGTACGCCGTCGTCCTCGGCATACACCTTGCCGTCCGTGCCGATCAGGGGAACGATCTCCTCGAAGCAGCCGGCCTTCTGCGCGGCGGAAACCTTCTGGTGGCTGTCGACCGAGAAGGCATCCATCTGCTGGCGCGAGATGCCGAATTTCCAGGCCAGGTTTTCGGCGGTCTGACCCATCATCAGGTTCACCACCGGATCGGTGAGGCCCTTGACGATGCCGATCACCGGGCTCAAGAGCATGCCCATACGCAGTTTGGCGAACATGGCTAGCTTGGCGCCGAGGCTGCGCGCCTGCGCCATCAGCGAAAACCACATCACCATCTTGTCCGAGTAAAGCAGCGGCGTGCGCGACAGCGCATCGACGCCGCCGGCCAGCACCAGCTGCGAGCGGCCGCTGTGAATGTTGGCAATGGCCGAATCCAGCGCCTGCATGCCGGACGCGCAATTGCGCATCACGGTCCAGCCCGGCACCTTGTTGCCGCAGCCGAGGCGCAGCGCGATGACTCGGCCGATGTTGACTTCGTCGACGCTGGGTCCGGCACAGCCGACGATGACTTCGTCGAGGTCCTCCGGAGCAAAAGGCTGGCGCGCCAGCAGCGCACGGCCGGAGATGGTGGCCAGGTCCGAGGCCGAGAAGGGGCCGGGAACGTTGCGCGACTTGAGGAAGGGCGAGCGCGCGCCATCGACGATGTAGACGGGTTCGAAGGCTTTCATGTCAGGCGGCCTTGCGCAGGGTTTCGGGCCGGGTCGGCGCGGGCGTCACCTGCTCGACCGAGAAGTCCTGCGGGAAATCGTCGACGGCGATGGCACGATCGCGCAGTGCGGCGCGGCGTTGCAGCAGGGCCAGTTCCTCGGCCGTGATGATGCCGGCCTCGAAGGCATGCGCCGTCATGGTCGCCGTATCGCCAGCGCCGACTTTTCCATCCTTGCGCGCGGCACGGATGCGCGCCTCGATCGGCTCGGCGGCCACCGTGGCTTCCAGCGCCAGTTCGATGACGCCGACCGCATCCGCTTCATCCCTCGCCACGAACATGCCGGCGGTGAGGCGGTCGCGCGTGGCGGAAGGCTCGATCAGCAATTGCGCCACCTCGTGGCCGAGCTTGTCGGACGGCACCTCGTAAGGACGGCCGAGCGGGAAGATGTACCAGTGCAGCAGGGCGGCGATGAAGCGGCTCGGGTAGTTGGAGATGACGCCTTCGAAGGCGTTCTGCATTTTGAACATCGCGTCCCAGATCGCCCAGTGCATCAGCGGCGCGTCTTGAGCCTCACGGCCTTCGGCCTCGTAGCGCTTGAGCGTGGCCGAGGCGAGATACATCAAGGAAAGGATGTCGCCCAGGCGCGCGGAGAGCTTTTCCTTGCGCTTGAGGTCGCCGCCCATGACGAACATCGAAACGTCGGCGAGGAAGGCGAAGGCGGCCGAGAAGCGCGACAGCTGCTGGTAGTAGCGCCGCGTTTCCGGCGCGACATTGGCCGGCACCGCGGCGAAGTTGGAGCCGGTGAGGCCCATGCTCCAGGAGCGGAAGCCGCGCGTCCAGATGAACCCGAGGTGGGCGGCGAAGGCGGCATCGAAATCGCGCAGGCCTTGAGCCGCGTCCGGATTTCGCGCCGCCGCCATTTCCTTCAGCACGTAGGGATGACAGCGGATCGCGCCCTGGCCGAAAATGATCAGGCTGCGGGTCAGGATGTTGGCGCCCTCGACCGTGATCGCCACCGGCATCTGCTGGTAGGCGCGGCCCATGAAGTTGTTGGGGCCGAGGCAGATGCCCTTGCCGCCGAGGATGTCCATCGCGTCGTTGATCACCTGGCGCGTGCGCTCGGTGACGTGGTACTTGACGATGGCCGAGACCACCGAGGGCTTCTCGCCGAGGTCGATGGCGCCTGCCGTCATGCCGCGCGCCGCATCCATCAGGTAGAGGTTGCCGCCCATGCGCGCCAGCGGTTCCTCGATGCCCTCAAAGCGGCCGATGGCCGTCTTGAACTGGCTGCGGACGCGGGCGTACGCGCCGGTGGCGCGCACCGCGAGCTTGGACATGCCGGTGTTGGAGGAGGGCAACGAGATCGAGCGCCCGGCCGCCAGGCATTCCATAAGCATGCGCCAGCCATGGCCAGCCATGGCGGGGCCGCCGATGATCCAGTCCAGCGGCATGAAGACGTCCTTGCCCGAGTTGGGTCCGTTCTGGAACACGGCATTCAACGGGAAATGGCGGCGGCCGATGTTCACGCCGGGATGGTCGGT
Organism: uncultured beta proteobacterium; assembly: GCA_903932755.1. Lineage (GTDB taxonomy): Bacteria > Pseudomonadota > Gammaproteobacteria > Burkholderiales > Rhodocyclaceae > Sulfuritalea. Next base: position 1,242 of record CAIZHL010000293.1, on the reverse strand, counting down.
CGGCACCAGGGCACAGGTGATGCCGAGGTCTTCCTTCTCGCCGAGCAGATGGTCGGGGTCCTGCAGGCGGAAGGCGAGGCCGAGGATGCTGCAGATCGGGCCCAGCGTGATGTAGCGCTTGTCCCAGGTGACGCGCATGCCGATCACTTCCCTGCCCTGCCACTGGCCCTTGCAGACGATGCCGAGGTCGGGAATGGAAGCGGCATCCGACCCGGCCTGCGGGCTGGTCAGGGCGAAGGCGGGAATCTCCAGGCCTTTCGCCAGGCGCGGCAGGTAGTAGTCCTTCTGTTCCTCGGTACCGTAGTGCAGCAACAGTTCGGCCGGGCCCAGCGAGTTGGGCACCATGACCGATACCGCCGTCGCCGAGCAGCGGGTGGACAGCTTCTGGATCACCGCCGAATGCGCGTAGGCCGAAAACTCAAGGCCGCCGTAGCGCCTGGGGATGATCATGCCGAGGAAGCCCTTGTCCTTGATGTAGGCCCAGACTTCCGGCGGCAGGTCGTGGTGCACCTGGGTCGTGTCCCAGTCGTGGGACATGGCGCACAGCGCCTCGCATTCCTTATCGAGGAAAGCCTGTTCCTCGGCGCTGAGCTTCGGCTGCGGATAGGCCAGCAGCTTGCCCCAGGCCGGCTTGCCGGAGAACAGTTCGCCTTCCCACCACACCGTGCCGGCTTCCAGCGCCTCGCGTTCGGTCTGCGACATGGCGGGCAGCATCTTCTTGTAAAGGCCGAAGATCGGCCCGGTGAGGACGGCGCGGCGCAGCGGCGGCAACAGGAGCACGGCGGCTATTGCAGCGATCAGTACGAGGAACCAGGTCATGGCGTTCTCCTTTTGTCAGGCGGCGCGCTTGGCGCGCGGCTTCCTGGCGGGTTTGGCTAAAACTTCGGGCAAGGGGGCGCGCAGGCCGCCGATGAGGAAGCTCATCAGCCGCGCATACAGCGCCTCAGGATCGGAATCGTCGATGGGGCCCAGCATGCGCAGCGCGTCGGCGCCGGAAATGGCGTAGGACAGGGCGCCCATCATGAAATGGAAGCGCCAGAGGAAGTCCTCCTGCGGCACGTCGGGCAGGGCCTTGAAGAAGGCCGCCTTGAAACGCGCGATGACTTCGGCGTATTCGTCGGCAAGGAAGGTCCGGATAAAGTCCGTCGGCTCCGTGTAGGTGCGGCCGAGCAATCGCATGAAGGTCTGGCCGCCGTTTTTGTCGGCGGCCATGCGGATGGCGACGCCGAAAAAGGCCTCGAC
>CAIZHL010000292.1 GCA_903932755.1 uncultured beta proteobacterium | reverse complement strand
TGGTGCTGGACATGACGCTGCGCGACATCGAGCGCGTCCTCTACTTCGAGGCATTTGTCGTCGTCGATCCGGGCATGACGCCGCTCAATCGCGCGCAGCTGCTGACGGAAGACGATTACCTGGCCAAGGTCGAGGAATACGGCGACGATTTCACCGCCGTAATGGGTGCCGAGGGCGTGCGCGAACTGCTGCGCACCCTTGATCTCAATCGTCTGGTCGAGACCCTGCGCCAGGAACTGGAAACCACCGGATCCGAAGCGAAAAGCAAGAAGCTTTCCAAGCGCCTCAAGGTCCTTGAAGGCTTTCAGCAGTCGGGCATCAAGCCGGAGTGGATGATTCTAGAAGTGCTGCCGGTACTGCCACCGGACCTGCGTCCCCTGGTTCCGCTCGACGGCGGTCGTTTTGCCACCTCGGACCTCAACGACCTGTATCGTCGCGTCATCAACCGCAACAACCGCCTCAAGCGCCTGCTTGAACTCAAGGCACCCGACATCATCGTTCGCAACGAAAAGCGCATGCTGCAGGAAGCCGTCGACTCGCTGCTCGACAATGGTCGCCGCGGCAAGGCCATGACGGGAGCCAACAAGCGTCCGCTGAAGTCGCTGGCCGACATGATCAAGGGCAAGGGTGGCCGATTCCGTCAGAACCTGCTGGGCAAACGCGTGGACTACTCCGGTCGCTCGGTCATCGTGGTCGGCCCACAATTGAAACTGCACCAGTGCGGCCTGCCGAAGAAGATGGCTTTGGAACTGTTCAAGCCCTTCATCTTCGAGCGTCTCGAAAAGATGGGTATTGCCAGCACCATCAAGGCGGCCAAGAAGGAAGTGGAAGCCGAAACCCCGGTGGTCTGGGACATCCTCGAAGAAGTCATCCGCGAGCATCCGGTGATGCTGAATCGCGCCCCGACGCTGCACCGCCTCGGTATCCAGGCTTTTGAACCGACCTTGATCGAAGGCAAGGCGATCCAGTTGCACCCACTGGTCTGCGTCGCATTCAACGCCGACTTCGACGGTGACCAGATGGCGGTGCATATTCCACTGTCTCTTGAAGCGCAGATGGAAGCCCGTACCCTGATGCTGGCCTCGAACAACGTCCTGTCGCCCGCCAACGGACAGCCGATCATTGTGCCGTCGCAGGACGTGGTGCTGGGGCTGTATTACGCTACCCGCGAGAATGTATCTGCGCGCGGCAACGGCATGATGTTCGCGGACATCGCCGAAATAACCCGAGCCATTGATTCGCGTCAGATCGACTTGCATGCGCGCATCACGGTGCGCATTTGCGAATATGAACTCGACACGGACAAGCAGTGGCAGCCAAAAATTACCCGCTATTCCACCACTGCAGGCCGTGCACTGCTCTCCGAAATCCTGCCGCGCGGACTGCCGTTCAAGGTAATCGACAAGCCCCTCAAGAAGAAGGAAATCTCCAAGCTTATCGATGAGAGCTTCCGCCGTTGCGGACTCAAGGAGACCGTAGTCTTTGCCGACCAGCTGATGCAGGCCGGCTTCCGCCTGGCAACCCGGGCCGGCATATCGATTTGCGTCGATGACATGCTGGTGCCGACGCAGAAGCACAGCCTGATCGCCGCGGCAGAAACCGAGGTTCAGGAAATCGAAAAGCAGTACACGTCAGGTCTGGTCACGGTCGGCGAGCGCTACAACAAGGTGGTTGATATCTGGGGCCGTGCCGGCGATCAGGTAGCCAAGGCCATGATGGACCAACTTGCCCACCAGAAAGCGGTGGAGATCTTCCCCGGTTTGGAAAGAGACGACTGGTGGAAGGCTGTGTACATTCCTAACTCAGACTACGCTAAGAAGGTAGCCCAGAAGGAACCGACCCACGAATCGAAGAAGGTGGATCAAGAGTCTTTCAATTCCATTTACATGATGGCCGACTCAGGTGCCCGTGGTTCTGCCGCCCAGATTCGCCAGCTTGCCGGCATGCGCGGCCTGATGGCCAAGCCGGACGGCTCGATCATCGAAACACCGATTACCTCCAACTTCCGTGAGGGACTCAACGTTCTGCAGTACTTCATCTCGACCCACGGCGCTCGCAAGGGTCTGGCTGACACCGCTCTGAAGACCGCCAACTCAGGTTACCTAACGCGGCGTCTGGTCGACGTCACTCAGGACCTGGTGGTGATCGTGGACGACTGCGGTACCCAGAACGGCTTTGCGATGAAGGCGCTGGTGGAGGGCGGTGAAGTCATCGAACCCTTGCGCGAGCGCATCCTCGGCCGCGTCACCACCAACGACGTGATTCATCCCGATACGCAGGATGTGCTGTTCGCCGCCGGCTATCTGCTGGACGAAGATGCCGTTGATGCCATCGAACTGCTCGACATCGATGAGGTTCGCGTGCGCAGCCCGCTTTCCTGCGAGACCCGTTACGGTTTGTGCGCCAAGTGTTACGGCCGCGATTTGGGTCGCGGTTCCCTGGTCAATGCCGGCGAGGCGGTGGGTGTTATCGCCGCTCAGTCAATCGGCGAGCCGGGGACGCAGTTGACGATGCGCACGTTCCACGTTGGCGGCGCTGCATCGCGTTCGGCAGCGCAAAGCAGCGTCGAAGCAAAGAGTTCGGGTGTGATCCGGTTTACGGCGACCATGCGTTACGTAACGAATCCAAAGAACGAGAAGATCGTCATCTCCCGCTCCGGCGAAGTCATGATTACCGACGACAACGGCCGCGAGCGGGAGCGCCACAAGGTTCCCTACGGCGCAACCCTGCTGGCTGACGACGGCAAGGCGGTGAAGGCCGGAGCTCAATTGGCGACATGGGATCCGCACACGCGTCCGATCGTTACCGAGTATGCCGGCACGGTCAAGTTCGAGAACGTCGAGAAGAACGCTACCGTCGCCGAGCAGATGGACGAAGTTACCGGCCTGTCCACGCTCGTCGTCATCGACCCCAAGCGTGGTGCCAAGGCGTCCAAGGGCGTTCGTCCGCAGGTCAAGCTGATCGACGAATCGGGCCAGGAAGTCAAAATTCATGGCACCGACCATATCGTCACCATCACCTTCCAGGTCGGATCATTGATCACCGTGAAGGATGGGCAGCCTGTTTCGGTCGGCGACATTCTGGCCAGGATTCCGCAGGAATCGTCCAAGACCCGTGACATTACCGGTGGTTTGCCGCGTGTCGCAGAACTCTTCGAGGCCCGCATCCCGAAAGACGCCGGCGTACTGGCGGAAGTTACGGGTACCGTGTCCTTCGGCAAGGATACCAAGGGCAAGCAGCGGCTGGTGATCACCGAGCCCGATGGCTCGGCGCATGAGTATCTGATCACCAAGGACAAGCACGTAATGGCCCATGATGGGCAGGTGGTCAACAAGGGCGAGGTGATTGTGGACGGCCCGGCCGATCCCCATGACATTCTGCGCCTGAAGGGTGTCGAGGAATTGGCCCGCTACATCATTGACGAAGTGCAGGACGTGTATCGCCTGCAGGGCGTAAAGATCAACGACAAGCATATCGAGGTGATCGTGCGCCAGATGCTGCGTCGCGTGGTGATCACGCATCCGGGCGACTCGAACTTCATCAAGGAGGAGCAGGTCGAGCGCGCAGCGGTGCTGGACGAGAATGACAGGCTTATCGCAGCGGGCAAGACGCCGACGATGTATGACTTCATGCTGCACGGCATTACCAAGGCTAGCTTGTCCACCGACTCCTTCATCTCGGCCGCGTCTTTCCAGGAAACCACGCGCGTTCTGACCGAGGCAGCAATCATGGGTAAACGCGACGAATTGCGCGGCCTCAAGGAGAATGTCATTGTCGGCCGTTTGATCCCGGCCGGTACAGGCATGGCTTACCACCGCACGCGCCGCGGGCAATCAAAGAGTGGAGCTGAGGCGCAGAGCTTGTTCGACCTGCCGGTTGCTGCGGAAACCACCCCGGTGGCCGCGGAGGACGCTCAAGCAGGTTGACGCTCGCGGAGGAGCATTCTATAATCCGGCCTCTTTGCCCTTGGCAAGGGCCGATTCTTCGTAATTTTGCAGTGCGTTTTTCACAGCATTCAGGACATTTAAATGCCTACCATTAACCAACTTGTGCGCAAAGGTCGTCAGGCGCCGCAGTCGAAAAGCAAGGTGCCTGCTCTCGGCAACAGCCCTGCTCGGCGCGGTGTCTGCACTCGCGTATACACCACCACCCCGAAAAAGCCGAACTCTGCGCTACGGAAGGTTGCCAAAGTGCGGCTGACCAACGGGTTCGAGGTTATTTCCTACATCGGCGGCGAAGGCCACAACCTCCAGGAGCACTCGGTAGTGCTCATTCGCGGTGGCCGGGTAAAGGATCTGCCTGGTGTCCGCTACCACATTGTGCGCGGTAGTCTGGATACCCAAGGGGTCAAGGACCGCAAGCAGAGCCGTTCCAAGTACGGCGCCAAGCGGCCCAAGGCTGCCTGATTAGGGTCTTAAGGAGATACCATGCCCCGTCGTCGTGAAGTCCCCAAACGTGAC
>CAIZHL010000291.1 GCA_903932755.1 uncultured beta proteobacterium | reverse complement strand
TGATCGCCTACTTTTGCGCCGAGTTCGGCTTCCATGAAAGCCTGCCGATCTACTCCGGCGGCCTCGGCATCCTCGCCGGCGACCACTGCAAGGGCGCGTCCGATCTGCGCCTGCCCTTCGTCGCCGTCGGCCTGCTGTACCGGCAGGGCTATTTCCACCAGACCATCGACCGCGAAGGCAACCAGACCGCGCACTACGGCGACAACGATTTCGACGACATGCCGATCGAAGCCGTGCGCGGCGAAGACGGCAAGGACGTGCGCGTCGGCGTGGACTTCCCCGGCCGCACCGTCTGGGCCAAGATCTGGCGCGCCCGCGTCGGCAACAACAGCCTCTACCTGCTCGACACGCAACTCGAAGAGAACAGCGAAGCCGACCGCCAGATCGCGCACCAGCTGTACGGCGGCGACCGGCGCACCCGCATCGAGCAGGAAATCCTGCTCGGCGTCGGCGGCGTGCGCGCGCTGGCCGCGCTCGGGCTGCAGCCCACTGTCTGGCACATCAACGAAGGCCATGCCGCCTTCCTCGTGCTGGAACGCATCCGCCGCCTGATGGCCGACCAGAGCATGCCCTTCGCCGCGGCGCTCGAAGGGGCGGCGGCCAACACCGTGTTCACCACGCACACGCCGGTACCCGCCGGCCACGACCACTTTGCCGACGACATGGTGATGCATTACTTCGGCGAGTTCTGCAAGACGGCCGGCCTCGACCGCGACGGCCTGCTCGGCATGGGCCGCGTCGGCGGCAGCGTCGGCAGCGGCGGCGAATTCAACATGACGGCGCTGGCCCTGCGCGGCTCGCGCTTCCACAACGGCGTCTCGCGCATCCACGGCGAAGTGTCCTCGCGCATCTGCAGCGACATGTGGCCGCAAATCACCGCCGCCGAAAACCCGATGGACTACGTCACCAATGCGGTGCACGTGCCGACCTTCCTCGCCACCGACTGGTACGAGACCTTCGACCGCCACCTCGGGCTGGGCTGGCAGCACCGCCTCACCGACCAGAGCTGCTGGGACAACGTGCAGCGCATTCCCGACCAGATCTTCTGGAGCATCCGCCAGTCGCTCAAGGCCCAGCTGCTGCACCTGGTGCGCAGCCGCGTGCGCGAGCAGCACCTGCGCAACCAGGGTTCGGAAGCCCACCTCGATCGCGTCCTGCGCTGCGCCGACCCGGCCAATCCGACGGTGCTGACCATCGGCTTCGCCCGGCGCTTCGCCACCTACAAGCGCGCCGCGCTGCTGTTCAACAACCTCGACTGGCTGCGCGAGATCATTTCCGACGCAGAGCGCCCGGTGCTGTTCATCTTCGCCGGCAAGGCGCACCCGGCGGACGAACCCGGACGGCAGCTGATCCGCCAGATCGCCGAACTTTCCCGCCAGCGCGATTTCGAGGGCCGCATCCTGCTGGTCGAGGGCTATGACCTGCACCTGGCGCGACGCATGGTGGCGGGTGTCGATGTCTGGCTCAACAACCCGATCTATCCGCTGGAAGCCTCCGGCACCTCGGGCATGAAGGCGGCGATCAACGGCGCCATCAACCTGTCGGTGCTCGACGGCTGGTGGGGCGAAGGCTACGACGGCAAGAACGGATGGGCCATCAAGCCGGCGGCCGACGGCCTCGACCCCGGCCACCGCGACGTCGACGAGGCCCGCACCCTCTACGAACTGCTGCAGGACAGCGTGATCCCGATGTACTACCGCAACACCTCGCTCGGCTATTCGCCGGAGTGGGTGGCGATGGCCAAGTCCTCGATCGCCTCGATCATGCCGCGCTTCAACATGCAGCGCATGCTGACCGACTACGCCGTGAAGTTCTATTCGCCGGCCGCCGAGCAGTGGCGCAAATATTCCGCCACGGGCTTTTCCGGCGCCCGCGAAGTGGCCGACTGGAAGGCGCGGATCCACGCCGCCTGGCCGCGCATCGGCCTGCGTCGCATCGACCGGCCGGTGCCGCGCATCGGCTACGGCGACACCATGCACTTCCAGGTGGCCGTGCAGCTCGACGGCCTGACGCCCGAGGACCTCACGGTGGAGATGGTATTCACCCGTCCCGGGGCGCCGACCACGGCCCGCGCCCGCCGCTACGAACTGCACTACGAACGCCGCCTGGACAACGGCGAACACCTCTTCTCGCGCGAACTGACACCCGACCAGTGCGGCAAGATGGAATACCGGATCCGCGCGTTTCCGACCCATCCGCTGCTGACCCATCCCTTCGAGATGGGCAAGATGCTCTGGCTGTGAGCCTGCGCTCATGAAACCTGCCACGCGCGCCGCCTGGGACGCGCTGTCGCGGCACGCGGCCGCCGCTTCCAGCATTCACCTGCGCGAGCTGTTCGCCGCCGACGCGCAACGCTTTGCCAGGCTCTCCGTGACCTGGAACGGCTGGCTGCTCGACTACTCCAAGCAGCGCGTCACGGCGCAAACCATGTCGCTGCTGCAGGCGCTCTGGCAAGCCGCCGACGTGCCGGACTGGACCCTCCGCATGCGCGCCGGCGACGCCATCAACCACACCGAAGGCCGCGCCGCGCTGCACGTCGCGCTGCGCCAGCCGGCGGCGGCCGGGCCGATCCTGCACGACGGCCATGACGTCATGCCGGCCGTGCATCGCGAACTAGACCGCATGCAGCACTTCGTCGCGCAAATCCACGGCCGCCACTGGCGCGGCGCCACCGGCGAGCCGATCACGGACATCGTCAACATCGGCATCGGCGGCTCCGACCTCGGCCCGCGCATGGCCACCCAGGCGCTGGCGGCCTTCCGCCATCCCGATATCAGGGTGCACTACGTCGCCAACCTCGACGGCGCCGACCTCGCCACCACGCTCGCCGCGCTGCAGCCGCGCAGCACGCTGTTCGTCATCGCCAGCAAGACCTTCACTACCCAGGAGACCATGCAGAACGCCGCCTCGGCCCGCCGCTGGCTGGTGCAGGCGCTGGGCGAAGCGGCGGTGGCGCGGCACTTCGTCGCGGTGTCGACCAACCTCGCCGAAGTCGCGCGCTTCGGCATCGATCCCGACAACGCCTTCGCCTTCTGGGACTGGGTCGGCGGCCGCTACTCGCTGTGGTCGGCGATCGGCCTGCCGCTGGCGCTGGCCGTCGGCTTCGACAATTTCCGCCAGATGCTGGCCGGCGCCCATGCCATGGACCAGCACTTCTTTTCCGCACCGCCCGCGGAGAACCTGCCCGGCACGTTGGCGCTTCTGGAAATCTGGAACAGCAACTTCCTCGGCGCCGACAACCGTGCCCTGCTGCCCTACAGCCAGTCGCTGGGCCTGCTGCCGCGCTACCTGCAGCAACTCGAAATGGAATCCAACGGCAAGCAGACCGACCGCCAGGGTGCAGCCCTGGAATGCGCCGCGGCGCCCGTGCTCTGGGGCGAACCCGGCACCAACGGCCAGCATGCCTTCTACCAGCTGATCCACCAGGGCGGCCGCCTGATCCCCTGCGAGTTCATCGCCTGCAAGACGCCCGACTTCGACCTGCCCGGCCACCACCAAAAGTTGCTGGCGAATTGTTTCGCCCAGAGCGAAGCCCTGATGCGCGGCAAGACCCTCGCCGAAATCACGGCCGAGCTCGCTGCAGGCGGCATGGCTCCCGCGCAGGTGGCCGCACTCGCGCCCTACCGCAGCTTCCCCGGCAACCAGCCGTCGACCACCCTGCTGCTGCCGCAGCTCGACCCCTTCCATCTCGGCGCGCTGCTGGCGCTTTACGAGCACAAGGTCTTCGTCCAGAGCATCGTCTGGAACATCAACCCCTTCGACCAGTGGGGCGTCGAGTACGGCAAGCAACTGGCCAACCGTTTGCTGCCCATCATCGAAGGCACGACGCCCGCGGCCGGCCTCGACAGTTCGACGGCGGGGCTGATCGACTACTGCAAGCTGTGAAGCCCTGCCGCCGGGCCGCCCCAAGGCGGGGCAAGTCAAAATCACGGAGCCGCGCAGCGGCGAACATGCGTCACCCCCTTGCTTGGCAAGGGGGATGGGGGGAATGTAGTTGAAGATTCTTTTTGCCCCGTC
>CAIZHL010000290.1 GCA_903932755.1 uncultured beta proteobacterium | reverse complement strand
GTAGTTGGTTTCGGCTTCGTAGGGCAGCCGGCCGGAGAGCAGCTTGAACATCACCACGCCCAGGGAAAAGATGTCGGTCTGGTAGCTGAGGGTGTCGTTCCTCACCTGCTCCGGCGACATGTAGGAAGGCGAGCCGACGCCGGTCAGCTGCGTCTCGTCGTTCTTGGCCAGGATCGCCGCGCCGAAGTCGGCGATCTTCACCGCGCCGTCCTTGCACAGCATGATGTTGGCCGGCTTGATGTCGCGGTGGATGATGCCGTTGCGGCTGGCAAAATCCAGCGCCATGGCGCACTTGAAAACGATCTCGATCACCTTGTCCACCGACAGCAGGTGCTCGACATGGCAGTATTTTTCCAGCGTTTCGCCCTGCACGTATTCCATCACGATATAGCCGTCGTCGCGCCCCAGCGCCGCGTCGTAGATGCCGACGATGTGGGGGTGGTTGAGGCGGCCGGCAAGGGCGGCCTCGTTGGCGATCAACTTGCGGTAGGTATTGCCGTGCTCGGTGTCGGACAGGATCTCGGGTTTGAAAACCTTGATCGCCACATCGCGATCGTTGAAGGTGTCGTGGGCTAGGTAAACAATGCTCGTCGCACCCCTGCCGAGCTCGCGGGAGATTTGATACTTTTCTATACCGACTTCAGCAAGCTGCTCCATTTGCCGCGGGCTCCTCGTCAAGGTTGGGAATCGAAACACCTCGGCGGGAGTGTGCCTGAGGCCGGGTGCAGCGGTCAATTGCCGATTCCGGTCGGGTCACCGCGAAAGATGCGCAAATGCGATCCCGGGAAGCACGGCGCACGGGCCGCGCGGGGATGGCTGCGGCGCCTGCCGTCAGCCCGCCGCCACCTCGCGGATCGCCACCGAATTGGCGCCGATGCGGGCGCCGTCGCCGATGCGTATCGCGCCGAGGACCTTGGCCCCGGCGCCGACCACCACGCCGGAACGCTCGCCGAGGCCGTTGACCGTGGTGTTCAGGTGCGTGGTGCCGGCCCGGGCGGCGGCCAGCGTGTTGGCGGTGGCCATGCCGAGGTCATCGTGGGCGTGCATCTCGATTTCCAGGTCGCAATCGGTACGCAGCGCGGCGATGCGATCGAAGGTGGCGAAGGGATCGAGCACGCCCAGGGTATCGGCAAAGCGGATGCACCGCGCACCGGTCGCCTGCGCCGCTTCGGCAATCGCGGCGAGCAGCCCGGGATCGCCGCGCGAGGCATCCTCGGCGCCGACGCCGACCTCGAAACCCATGTCGCGCGCCAGGCGCACGTGCTCGCCGATGGCCGCCAGCAGCCAGCGCCGTGCCGCCAGCGCCGATTTTTTCTGTGCGCCGCCCTCAGGCGGGAACGTCGAGCAACAGGTCCAGGCTGCCGCCCGCGACATCAGGCTCGCCGACGGTGCAGCGCAGGCCGCTTGCGTCGGCAAAGGCCAGCGCGCCCGCCACGGCACCGAGATGGAGGGCGCTGCCGCCCTCGCCCAGGCTGATGCGGACCCGCAACCGGGATGCGGGGTCATCCGCTGCAGCATCCAGCAACTGCGGCGCCAGATGTTCCGCGGCGGAGAACGGCAGGCGGCGCCCGAGTTCGCGCCAGAGGGCCTCGAAGCGCTCCACCATGGCACCGCGCGTTACCGGGGCCCCGCCGGAAGCGGCGCGCGCGGCCGATCCGGCCTGGTCCGTCCTCGCCAGGATCGCATCCGCCAGCGCGGCGATGCCCGCGCCGGAAAGCGCGCTGACCGGATGGATCGGCGGCGCCTTGCGCCACATGCGCGCGGCTGACTGCAAGGACTGGCCGGCCTGCACCGCCGCGCCTGTATCGCTTTTGCTCACCACCAGCAGATCCGCCAGTTCCAGGATGCCGGCCTTGATCGCCTGCAGCTCGTCGCCCAGCCCGGGCGGGAAGATCACCAGCAGGGAATCCGCAAGCTCTGCGACATCGATCTCGGACTGCCCGGTGCCGACGGTTTCCACCAGCACCAGATCGTAGCCGGCGGCGTCCATCAGCCGCACCATCTGCCGCGCGGCGGCGGTCAGGCCGCCGAGGCTGCCGCGCGTGGCGGTGGAGCGGACAAAGGAGCGATCGTCGGCGCATTCGCCGATGCGGAAGCGGTCGCCGAGCAGCGCCCCGCCGCTGACCGGACTGGACGGATCGACCGCCAGCACCGCGACGCGCTGCCCCCGTTCGAGGAACTGCCGCGCCAGGACGCCGACCAGGGTGGACTTGCCCGCGCCCGGCGGCCCGGTGATGCCGACCACATGCGCGCGGCCCAGTTGCTGCGCCAGCCGGGCGACCAGCGTGGCGCCGGACGAGACGTCGCGTTCGACCAGCGAAAGCGCCCGCGCCAGCGCCGGCCGCTCGCCGGCGCCAACCCGACGCGCCAGATCGTCAAGCGAAAAACTCATGGATTGTCACCCGTTGCGGCCCGTGGCCACCTATAGCTATTGACACTTTCATTGCACTACGTATACAGTATCCAGTATTCCATGACGCGAGTGCAATAGCCCATTTCATTCTGCCATGAACACATCCATCAAACCCATCGAAAGACCCGCCGGCCTGGCCGACCGCGTCTATCACCAGTTGCGCGACAACATCGGCAGCCACCAGATCCGCCCCGGCGAACGCCTGCAGGAAGTCAGCCTGGCGGCGCAGCTCGGCGTCTCGCGCACCCCCGTGCGCGAAGCGCTGGCCCGGCTCGAAAGCGAAGGCATGATCGCCGTCGAGGGCCGCGGTTTCATCGTGCCGGAACTGACCGACCTCGACATCGAGGAAATCTACCAACTGCGTTTTCTGCTGGAACCCGCGGCGGCGCGCATTGCGGTCACCGAGGTCACCAGCCCGACCGACCTGGCGAGCATGTCGCTGGCCATCGATGATGCCGTGGCGGCGGAAAAGAACGGCGACTTTCGCGCCTTCCTCGAAGCCAACAGCCGCTTCCACCATTCCTGGCGCACCCTGGTGCCCAACCGTCGCATGTCCAAACTGCTCGACCAGTATGTCGGCCACGTCCGTTTCCTGCGCGTGCTGACGCTCGGCGATCCGGCCGCGCGCAAGGCGGCGCTGACCGGCATGAAGGCGATCCACGCCGCCTTCCGCAAGCGCGACGCCGAGGCTGCGGCGACGGCGATGCACAAGCACCTCGAAGTCGCCAGGCTTTATCTGGTCAAGGCCATTGAACAGATCGAGAAGGACAAGGCTGCCGAAACCGCCCTGCCGCCGCCTGCAGTCGAAGCGCCGGCGACGAAGCGCAGCGCGAAAAGCTAGAAACCGGAACTTCCGTGTCCGCCTTCGGGCTGACGAAAAAACCCAGCAGCGCGACCCTGCATCACTTGCTCAACCGGACATCGACATGACCTACAAGGCAGAAATTCCCTACGGCGCCTACTGGAGCACACCCTTTGCGCGCTGGCAGGGCAGCTTCGCCAACCTGCACAGCATCGAGTTCGCCGCCCACGTGGCCAAGGCGGAACTGGCCAGGCGCAAGATCGACCCGACGCAATTCGACTACGGCGCACTGGGCATTTCGGTGCCGCAAAACCACGCCTTTTACGGGCTGCCCTGGCTCACCGGCATGATCGGCGCCGCCAATGCCGGCGGCCCGACACTGATGCAGGCCTGCGCCACCGGCGTGCGCACCCTGCTCGCCGCGACTCAGGAAATCGAGGCCGGCATGGCCACTACCGCGCTGGCGATCAACTGCGACCGCACCTCCAACGGGCCGCACATCTATTACCCGAATCCGCGCGGACCCGGCGGCACCGGCACCGCCGAAGACTGGGTGATGGAGAACTTCAACTGCGACCCGCTGGGCGGCCACACCATGCTGCAGACGGCGGAGAACGTCGCCGCAAAGCACGGCATCGGCACGGCCGGGCAGCACGAACTGGTGCTGCGCCGCGAAGAACAATACCGGATGTCCCTGGAAAACGACTCGGCCTTCCTCAGGCGCTTCATGACCCTGCCCTTCGAGGTACCGACCCCGAATTACAAAAAGGTCGCCAACAGCATGTCCGGCGACGAAGGCGTATCGCAGTCGACGCCCGAGGGCCTGGCAAAACTGAAGCCGGTCATGCCCGGCGGCGTGGTCACCTTCGGCGCCCAGACGCATCCGGCCGACGGCAATGCGGCGATCGTCGTCACCACGCGCGACAAGGCGCGGGAGCTTTCCGCCAACCCGGGAATCGCCATCCGCCTGCATGGCTTCGGCCTGGCGCGCGCGGCGCTGGCCTACATGCCGGAGGCCATGCTGCCGGCGGCCCAGCGCGCACTGCAACAGGCCGGTCGCAGCATCGCGCAGATGGCCGCGATCAAGACCCACAACCCCTTCGCCGCCAACGACATCTTCTTTGCAAAGCAGACCGGCGCCGACCTCAAGGCGATGAACAACTACGGCTGCTCGCTGGTCTGGGGCCATCCCCAGGCGCCGATGGGCACGCGCTCGGTCATCGAACTGATCGAGGAGCTGGCCCTCAAGGGCGGCGGCTTCGGCCTGTTCACCGGCTGCGCCGCGGGCGACACGGCGATGGCCGTGGTTCTCGAAGTCTGCGACGCGTAAAGACCATGAATAAATCTACTGCGCGTGCCGGATCGGGGATTGGGCGGTGCTCGCTATCCTCATGCACAACCGCGTGCATTCCGGTAGCTGCGCTCCGGCCGCACCCCGCTGCGGCCCGCTCGCTACGATTTCTTCACAGTCTTTGCTCTTCGGTAAACCCATGAACCTGTCCGACTGGATCGAGCGCAATGCCGGGCTGATGCCCGACAAGGCGGCAATTCGCTTTCCGGGAGGCGACGTTTCCTATGCGGAACTGGCGCAACAGGTGGCAAGGCTCGCCGCGGCGCTGTCCGCGGCCGGCGTCGGGCGCGGCGACTGCGTCGCCTTCCTCGGCTTCAACAGCCCGCAAATGCTCGCCCTGTTCTTTTCCTGCGCCCGGCTGGGCGCGCTCTTCATGCCGCTCAACTGGCGACTGGCGGCGCCCGAGCACAGCCAGATGCTGCGCGACTGCCCGCCGAAGGTGCTGATCGTCGAAGCGGGATTCCTTGCGCAGACCGCCGGCATCGGCGACCTCCCGGAAGGCATGGTCAAGATCGCCATCGGCGCCGGCACCGACGGCTGGATCGATTGGGACGAATTCGGCGCAGCAGGCACGCTGCCGCGCGACACACGGCTTGGCGCCGCGCAGGAAGTCCCGGGGGACACGCCGCTGCTGATCTGCTACACCTCGGGCTCCACCGGCAAGCCCAAAGGCGTGCTGCTGACCCAGCGTGCGCTGGAATGCAATGCCGACAACAGCGTCGACATGCACGGCCTGACGGCGGACGACGTGGTCCTCACCACGCTGCCGCTGTTCCATGTCGGCGGGCTGAACAACCAGACGACGCCCGCCCTGCGCGCCGGTTGCACGGTGGTGCTGCACCCCAAGTTCGACGCCGACGCCACCTTCGACGCCATCGAGAACGAAGGCATCACGCTCACCGTCCTGGTTCCCGCACAACTCGACATGATGATGGCGCATCGCCGTTGGGCCAGCGCCGACTTTTCGGGATTGCGCATGGTCACCACCGGCTCGACCATCGTGCCGCGCCATGTGATCCACGCCGTCCATGACAAAGGCGTGCCCCTGGTGCAGGTTTATGGCTCGACCGAAACCTGCCCCATCGCCGTCTATCTCAAGGCCGACGAAGCGATGCGCAAAGTCGGTTCGACCGGCCGCGAAGCCGCCAACTGCCGCATGCGCATCGTCGACAAGCTCGGCGCCGACGTGGCGCGCGGCATGACCGGGGAGATACTGGTCAAGGGCGACAACGTCATGGTCGGCTACTGGCAGGCACCGCAGGCCACCGCCGCGGTGCTGGTCGACGGCTGGTTCCACACCGGCGACATGGGACACCTCGACGAGGAAGGCTATCTCTACGTCGATGGCCGCAGCAAGGAAATGATCATTTCCGGCGGCGAGAACATCTACCCGGCCGAGATCGAGAACCTGCTGATCGAATGTCCGGACATCGCCGAAGCCTCGGTCATCGGCAGCCCCGACGCGCGCTGGGGCGAGATCGTGGTCGCCGTGGTGGTGCCGCGACCGGGCTGCAAGCTCACCGGCGAACAGGTGCTCAAGCTGCTGGAGGGCCGCATCGCGCGCTTCAAGCACCCCAAGGAAGTCATCGTGGTCGAGGCCTTGCCGAAAACCGCGCTGGGCAAGATACGCAAGGAAGACGTGCGGCAGATGGTCGCGCGTGCCTGATTCCCAACATAATTAAATACAAGAACGGAGCAAAGCCCATGGCACTTAAGATCGGAATCGACGTCGGCGGCACGTTCACCGATTTCGTCGTAACCAGAGACGACGCCGAGCCGGCGATCTTCAAGACGCTATCGACGCCGTCCGATCCGTCGATCGCGGTGGTCAATGGCCTGACGGACATCGCCGCCAGCATGAATCCTCCGCTGACGCTGGAAGCCTTCGCGCCG